>NZ_DASZKT010000151.1:0-27514 GCF_035552695.1 Actinospica sp. | reverse complement strand
GCGAGATGATGTCCGCGTCCGGCGCCATGCCGTGTGCGGCCTCCACGTCGAGCGTGTTCTCGACCATGGCGGAGAAGGCATCGGCCGGTGTCACGGCCGGCGAGCCGTCCGGGGTGGGGACCACGTTGAGCTGGCCGGGGCGCAGTGTTCGCGTACCCACTCGCGTCGACCAAGTGTTCACGTCCTGTTCCAGGGTGTCCATGGCGGGCGTGACCACCGCGACGGTCTGTCCCGCACCTGTCGCGGTTGGACTGTCCAGGCCGTACGCCTGCCGCAGCTGGGTGGGCGTATATCCGCACGGGGCCAGCGACGGCGTCCGGCCGTCCACCGCGGGCACGCCGGTGGCCGGCTTCTCTCCCCAGTATCGCGAGCACGTCGACGAAGCTGACGTGGCTGACGAAGAGTCGGACGCTATGTTCGGCAAGGACACGCCGCCCAGCTTGGCCGGACGGTAGACGCCCGTGCCGACCGAACGTGACCAAGGGCGCGGCGGCGAACCCGACCAACTCGAGGGCGCCGGACCACGGCAGGGAGATCCGGGTCAACGCCTTCCACCCCGGCGTGACCCTCAGCAGCGAGGTCCCTGCGCGGCGCGCTGGCCGAGGGAGTCCCGCCGCAGGGTTGGTTCGCCGACCACGTCGCCATGGGCCGATCGGGCGAACCGGCCGAGGTCGCCGCCGTCATCGCCTTCCTGGCCGGTCCCGACGCCGTATATCTCAACGGCGTGCACACCCCCGCCCTGCCTAGGTTCTCAACTAACCGTTTAGAAAACTCTCACTCACGAGAGTCCACTTGCACGAAGCGCGTCGCGAGCGTACTCTCTCGAGAGTCAACTCTCACGAAGCAAGCCAACTTTCCCGACAACTCTCGATGGAGGCGTCTGACATGGCACAGGTTTCGGTGGTCGGACCGGACGACGGTGAGTCGATCCAGCTCGGCCCGACGCGGATGCGGATCCTGGAGGACGGTTCGACGACCGGACACCGGCTCGGCATGGGTGAGATCACCCTCGCCCCGCACACCGACGGCCCGCCCCAACACCGCCACGCCCGGCACGACGAGGGCTTCTACGTCGTGTCCGGCGCCGCACGCTTCACCGTCGGCGACACGGTTTACGACGCCCCGGCCGGGACCTTGGTGATGGTCCCGCCGGGAGCACCGCACACCTTCGCCAACCCGACCGACGGCGTCACGGTGCTGCTCAACACGTTCACCCCGGACCTGTACGTCAACTACTTCCGCGACCTGCGCGACATGATCGCCGACGGCCGACCGCTGACCGACGAGGCCACGATTCAGGCCATGAGCCACTACGCCACCGAACCGGCCACCGACTACGACGTCTGACGTCGTCGCATTGCTTCCTGACATACAACGAAATACACATCATCACCACCGCCACATACTCCGTCGACCTGGCCGGGATCGGCCCGGTCGAGGTGTCCGTCGCCGAACTACGGGTTCGCTACCGGGCAGCCCTTCCTGCTCCAGCCTCATCCAGCTCAATCGGATACCGATCCCCGAATCAGGCCCCGAAGCGGCGGCTAGGTGGAGCACCGAATACAGCGCCGAGACGGACGTCCCGTCGCCGTCGATGTGGGCGGTGTTGCGGGACGCGCGCACCGGAACCCGGCGGACCGCACCGACTGTCCCGAGTCTCAGTCCCTTCCCATGCCCAGGAGCGCATCGATGATCGAGCACGTCTCCCCGATCGCCCCCGTCGCGGCGCCGCCAAGGCCGCGGCGGCGTACGCCCTCGCTGAGCCAGAAGGTCAGCGTCAGCGTCGTGTTCGTGGCGGCGATGTTCATGAACATCATGGACATCACCATCGTCAACGTCGCCCTGCCTGCGATCGGCCGTCAGTTCGGCGTCGCGGAGGCTTCGCTGGACGCGGTGGCCACCGGCTATCTCGTCAGCCTGGCCGTATTCATCCCCGCCGCCGGCTACCTGGGCGACCGCTTCGGCTCGAAACGCATCCTGCTGCTCGCCGTCGGCCTGTTCACCGCCGCGTCAGTACTCTGCGGCCTGGCCGGAAACCTGGGCGAACTCGTGGCGTTCCGGGTGCTGCAGGGCGCGGGCAGCGGCATGATGACGCCGGTCGGCATGGCCATGCTCTACCGCGCGTTCCCGCCGCACGAGCGGCTGCGCGCCTCATCCATCCTGACCGTCCCCACCGCGGTCGCCCCGGCGCTCGGCCCGGTACTCGGCGGCGCGCTGGTCACCAGCCTGTCCTGGCGCTGGGTGTTCTTCGTCAACCTGTTCATAGGCATCGCCGCCTTCGGCTTCGGCCTGTTCTTCCTCGCCGAACAGCGCGAACCGCGGCCCGGCCGCTTCGACCTGGCCGGATTCGTACTGTCCGGCACGGGATTCGCCGCGGTGATGTACGGCGTGAGTCAGGGCCCGGGTATCGGCTGGACGCACCCGCAGATCACCGTCAGCATCGCGGCAGGCTCGGCGGTCCTGGCACTGCTCGTACGCGTCGAACTGCGCTCCAGCAACCCGCTGCTACGGCTGCGCCTGCTCGGCAACCGGCTTTTCCGCTCCACGAGCACGGCGATGGCCGTCGCCACCGCCGCGTTCCTCGGCGCGCTGTTCGTCATCCCGCTCTTCTTCCAACTCGGTCTCGGGCTGACCGCACTGCAATCCGGGCTCAACACCCTGCCAGAGGCACTCGGCGTGATGCTCGGCGCCCAGTTGGGCTCCCGCGTCCTCTACCGCCGCCTCGGCCCGCGCCGGCTGATCATCCTCGGTCTGACCGGCCTGGCCGGCAATCTCGCGCTGATGGCGCTGATCAGCTCACGCACCGAGTTGTGGTGGATGCGGGTGCTGATGCTCGGGATGGGTCTGGCGATGGGCCAGATCGTCGTCTCCACTCAGGCGGCGACGTTCGCCACCGTCTCCCCGACGGATACCGGCCACGCCTCCTCACTGTTCTCCATGACCCGCCAGCTCGGCAGCGCCACCGGCATCGCCCTGCTCGCGACCGTATTCACGGCCGTCGGCACCACACGCCAGGTCGCCGGTCACGCCGTGCCGAACCTGACCGGCTATCACACCGCGCTCCTCATCGCCGCGCTGCTTGCCGTGCTCGCCATCGTGCCCGCACTGACCGTCAGAGACAGCGACGCCGCAAGCACCGTGGTCTCACACAGCCCGTGAGGAGAGATGGTCTCCGGTCTCGCGCGGCGACTCAGACTTGGATCGCGCCTCGCTCGGCGCCAGCCGGCGCAGCAGCGCGGGAGTCATCTTCCGGTAAGCCGCGGGATTGACCGGGTTCAACCAATGGGCGGCTCGAATCGAGGCGGCGATGTTGAGGTCGAGGTCGCCGAGCACCTGATCGACGTTGTGCATCGAGAACGGGATGATCTTGGTGCCGCGGCAGTGGTGCGTGTCCGTGGCCTCGTCCATGAACGCCAGCTGGTCGATGACCGCGCGACGCCAGCCGCGTGGCCGAGGCCGCTGCCCGGCTGGCGTCCGACGCGGTCGTCGTGATCGGTCCCGATCACTTCCACGCGAACTTCTACGACCAGATGCCGCCGCTCGTCCTCGGCGTCGAACAGGCCGTCGGATTCGGCGACTTCGGCAGCCGCTCGGGGCCGCTGCCGGTGGACACGCGGCTGGCCTGGTCGGTGCGTGACGCGCTCGCGGCGGCCGGATTCGACCTGTCGCTGTCCTACTCCCTCACCCTCGACCACGGAGTCACGCAGAGCTATGAGATGGTCTGCGGCGGACGCCCGGTGCCGCTCGTGCCGCTGATCGTCAACACCGCCGCCCCGCCGCTGCCCGGCGTGCCGCGCTGCGTTCAGCTCGGCAGGGCGCTCGGCGAGGCCATCCGCGGCGCCGACTCCCCCGGGCGCGTGCTCGTCGTGGCCAGCGGCGGGCTCTCGCACTGGCTGCCGTCCAACGACCCGCGCGACCCGGCGGTGCACGGCGAACGACGGCAGGCGGTCATCCACGGGCGCGCGAACCTCCGGGCCTTCGCCGCGGCACGCGAACCCAGGGTCCGCGCCATGGGCGGCGATCCGAACGCCCACGTCAACTCCGCCTGGGACACCTGGTTCCTCAAGCAGTTGGCCGCCGTGGACCTCGCGCCGGTGGCCGCGTTGGGGGACGAAGGGCTCGAACGACAAGCCGGTAGCGGCGGACACGAGATACGGACCTGGCTCATCGGGCAGGCCGCCGTGGACAGGCCGTTCGTCTGGACCAGCTACGAGCCGGTCCCCGAGTGGATCACCGGCATGGGCATCGGCACGACCTTCGAAGTGGACTGATGCCGCGCCGCGGGACTACGCACGATCCGACGACGGCGCCCGCAGCTTGACGAACACCGCGCCACACCTGCCCTGCGATCACCGGCGGTGCGAGTACCAGCCGGTGCCGACGCCGAGCAGGTGCAGCGCGAGGCAGCAGAGTCCGGCGTACATCAGACTCGTGGGATCGAACCAGACGTTGGTCGTGGTCCCGCTGCCGTGGATGAAGAACGCGATGCCGAAGAGAACTGCGGCTATGACACCCATTACGGTGACTCCTTCGTGTCGAGGCGTTGCAGGGTACGGACACCGCCGCATGCCCCAGCCACTGACTTTCATGCACTGATCCGCTCGGCGGCCGTCGATCCGCCGATGGAACAAGCGTGCGTTCTTCGCGTTTAGCCTGCGCCGGACCGAGCACACAGAGCGCGGGCCGCGCGCAGCACGCGGCGGCCGGCGACGGTGAAGGTAAGGGATCGATCATGGCGCGCTCGCGGCGTACGACCCGCGCGAAGAGCACGAGGAAATCGGTCAGGCGGCCGCGCAGCAACCGCAGTCGTCGGAACCGCGGCCGGAGGTCGAGCAATGGGTTCATCGTGCTCGTGCTGGCGGCGGCAGTCTTCGGCGGCTATGCCTATCTGCACAGCCACGGCGGCAAGCTCGACCTGAACGGCGGCGGTGGCGGAACCGGCGGGTCCAGCACGTCCGGCACCGGATCCGGTTCCGAACCCGGCTCCGGCTCCGAGGCCGCGGGCGGCACGGCCTTCGTCTTCACGACCGGCACCACCGTCGAACCGCTGATCTACCAGTTCATCGACTCGGCCCGCTCCAGCATCGACATGACGATGTACGAGCTCAGCGACGCGTCCGCCATCAATGATCTGATAGCGCGGAAGAAGGCGGGCGTGGACGTCCGGGTGGTCCTGGACCAGACCGAGAAGTCGACCAACGAGTCCGCGTACGCAAAGCTCACGTCCGCGGGCATCGGCGTCACCTGGTCGTCCACCGCGTTCCAGTACACGCACCAGAAGACCCTCACCGTGGACGATCACAAGTCGCTGATCCTCACCGGGAATCTGACCTCGAACTACTACTCGGAGACCCGTGACTACGGCGACCTCGACTCGGACGCGAACGACGTCAAGGCGATCGTCGGGGTCTTCGATGCGGACTACGCGCACAAGCCGATCACGCCGAGCGACGCGGACGACCTGCTCTGGTCGCCCACGACCGCCCAGTCTCATGTTCTGTCGATCATCGACGGCGCGCACAAGACCCTGGACGTCGAGGGCGAGGAGTTCAACGACTCGGCCGTGGTCGACGCGGTCGCCGCCAAGGCCAGGGCGGGCGTGGCGGTGCGCGTCGTGGTCGAATCGCCATCGCAGTACGCTTCCGCGATCGCCAAAGTGGTCGAGGCGGGCGGCAAGGTCGTCGGGTATTCGTCCACGAAAGGCCTTTACATCCACGCCAAGGCCGTGATCGCCGACGCGGGTCCCTCCGACAGGGCCGTCGAGCTCGGTTCGATGAACTACACCGCCAACTCGTTGACCCGGAACCGCGAGTTGGGCATCGTCCTGCACGACGCCCCCGACTGCGGCCTGATCGAGCGTCAGTTCGCGGCGGACTTCGCCGGAGGCACACCGCAATCCTGACCGACGCGTGGTCGGGTTGCCTCCGGCACACCTGGACCCCCGCGTATTCACTGGAAGTAGTGAGTTTCCGCTTGGAGTGGCCGGCTGGGGGAAGGTCCGCCTGCGATCGCTTGAAAACGTGAAAAAGGGGGGCGGACGTGTCGCGGACAGAGGGTGGGAATCCTCATCGCCGGCGCAGTCGGGACGTGGCTCGGCTGGCGGTGGGGCTTGCTGATTTCGGCCTCGAGCAGGCCGAGGGGCTGTTGCGGCGGGCGCGCGGAGCGATGAACCGGAGCGACTACGCGGACTTGGCGGCCGATGCCCACGGCGACCTGGTCGCGCGTGGCGAGGTCGTGCTCGCCAGGTTCGCGCCCTCGGCCGAGGCGCACATGGAGGCGCTGGCCGGGATCGCGAAGCAGACCCGAGATATACCCGATGCGCCGTGAGCCGGCGGAGTCGGTGACGCTGAAGCCGCGCGTGGACGCGGCTCTTCGTGAATTCGTCGAGAACGAAGTGGCCGAGTTCGAGTTGATCGACCCGCGGCTCGCGCCGGTCGGCGCACGGCTGCGCGAGGCGGTCTCGGGCGGCAAGCGGATCCGTGCCGCGTTCTGCTACTGGGGGTGGCGGGCCTGCGGGCAGGCCGACACCGACGCCGTGGTCCGGGCGGCCGCGTCGATGGAGCTCGTACACGCCGCCGCCATCACCCATGACGACCTGATCGATGACAGTGCGCTGCGACGCGGGGTGCCGAGCGCGCACGTCGCGCTGCTGGACGCGCTGCCCGGCCTGCCGGATCGCGCGTGGGCGGCGCGATCGCTGGCCATGCTGGCCGGCGACCTGCTGATGTCCTGGGCCGGGCAGCTGTTCGCGACCTGCGGACTGCCCGCGGCGTTCCTGGCGCGGGCAAGGCCGTTGTGGTCGGTGCTGGCCAGAGAGCTGATCGCGGGCGAGTGCCTCGAGATCCTGCACACCGGCGCAACCGACAGCCCCCAGGACTCGCTGCGGATCATCCGGTACAAGACCGCGAAGTACACGGTCGAACATCCACTGCAGATCGGCGGCCGGCTCGGCGGCGCGTCCGCGGCGCTGCTCGCGGCGTTCACCGCGTACGGCGTGCCGCTGGGCGAGGCCTTCCAACTGCGCGACGACCTGCTGGCCGTCTACGGCGATCCCGCCCAGACCGGCAAATCGAACCTGGACGACCTCGCCGGAGCCCGCCCCACGGCTCTCGTCGCGCTCGCCACCCGCGACTCGACTCCAGACGACCGCGAGGAGTTGCACAGCCTGCTCGGCCGCGCGGATCTCGCCGCGCCTGACCTCGAACGCGTACGGAAGATCCTGGAACGATCCGGCGCCCGCGAGCGTGTCGAGCAGATGATCGCGCAGCGGACCCGCGCCGCGCACGCCGCGCTCACCCGCGTCCCACTGCTGGACGCCGTGGCCGCGACCGCGCTGCACGAACTGGCCGACACCGTGACCGAGCGCCGCGCATGATGACGCCGCCCCGGCCCATCAGGGCCCTGCGAATTAAGGAGGCTCCGGCATGCCCGTGACCACCGAGTCCATGGATCGGCTGCGCGAGCGCGGCGATCAGCTCGCCGACACGACGATCGACGCCCTGTTCGAGCAGGAACAGATCGGACACTTCAACACCCTGATGCGGTGGTTCGGCGGGAAGGACCGGGAGCTGCCCGAGAATCTGCCCGCGGTCGCCCGCGACTACCTCTCCGCCACCGCCACGCCGCCGGACTGGGTGGACTGGGAGGTGATGGAAACTGCACGGATGTTCTTCATCGACAACAACGTGCACATCTCCACCGCGCTCTCGTTCGCCTCGATGCCCGCCTGCTACGTCGTGCCCCACGTCGCGCGGCTGCTCGCGACGACGCACTCGCTCGACTATCCGTCCAACCGGATGGCGGCCACCGGACAGTTCACCGTCTACCTCATGCGTCCGGACGCGTTCGAGGAAGGCGGCGCTTTCGTGCCCGCCGCACAGAAGGTCCGGCTGCTGCATGCCGCCATCCGCCACCACCTGCGTCGGGAGAATGCGTGGGACCAGGCGACCTGGGGAGTGCCGATCTGCCAGGAGGACATGATCGGCGGCCAGATGATGTTCTCCATCCAGGTCCTCGACGCCTTGCACCGCCTCGGCGTCCGCATCACCGAGGCCGAGGCCGAGGCGTACTTCTACGCCTGGCGCGTGGTCGGCGCGATGCTCGGCATCGACGTCGAGACCGCGCCGAGCACGCTGCAGGAGGCCCGAGACTTCTCCGACCTGTACATGACCAGGTACATGGGCCCGTCGGACGAGGGCGTCGCACTCACCCGGCAACTGATCGACCTGTACGAGCAGGTCGTTCCCGGGACCCTGCTCGACCCGATCGTGCCCGCCCTGATCCGCTACCTCATCGGCGACACCGCGGCCGACTGGCTCGCCGTGCCGCGGTCGGTCGTGTTCGACCACCTCGTGCCCGCCGCGCCCATCCTGCTCGGCGCACTCGAGGAAGCCGAGGCCCGCTCCCCGATCGCGGCGATGGTCCTCGACCGACTCGGTGCGTTGACGACGGCGTTCGAACTCAGCTCCCTGACACGCGGCAGGGTCATGCACTACGCCGTACCCGAACACCTCAAGGACGAATACGACGTACCCAGGCCCCGCAACCAGCGCTGGGCCCCGCCCCCCGTCTCACCCCTGTGCTCACCACCAGCCTCCTGAACCAGGAAGGCCGGAGGGTCGGTGATCGACACCAGGCAGAGATCGCCGGGCTGCATAGCCTCGTTATTGCTGGTCGGCGACGGTGGGCGGGTCCGCCTTGAGGGCATAGACGTTGCTCAGGGTGAGCGGGCCGTAGATGAACACGATCAGGTTCAGGACACCGATGATGATCCTGACAACCCCACGCCCGCCCCTCGGCCCCCGCATACCTTCACCGTACTGAAGACGGATGAATAGTCGGTGCAGGGGTCTCCGGCGTGTCAGCCAGGTCGGGCACCTCGTCGGGTCGAACGCGGGCGTGGCGGAGAGTCAGAGTGTGGCGCGCACCAGCGCGGCGGCCAGGCGCGGCAGGTCGGACGGCTCGACCAGGGCGGCGAGCCGGTCGGGGTCGCGCGGGAGCCGGTTGCGGGCGGCACCGTCGAGGGTGCGCCGGTCGAAGGAGGGGCGCAGTTCGGGCCATACGCCCTGCGCCTCGCGGCAGAAGATCTCCGCGCCGACCGGTCCGATCCGACGGAACTCCTGAAGCAGTTCCCTGATCCGATTCGGGTCGCCGTCCGCGTCGGAACGCAGCCGTCGCAGATCGCCGTTCCAGCGATCGATCAGCAGCTTGGCGTCGTCACCGAGCGCCGTCGCGGTGCTCTCGTCGTAGCGCTTGTAGTGCGCGCGGCCGAGCGCGTCGACGATGTCCTGCCAGGAGGCCTTGGCCAGTGCCTGCGGCGTGCGCCACCCGGCCGCGGTGATCTCCCGCGCCGCGGCGACGGCGATCGGTGTGCTGATCCGGACTGAGAGCAGCACGGTGAGCACAAGCAGCCGGAACAGCGGCGAGGGCTCGTTCGCCAGCCGGATCCCGGCCTGATGCGCGAAGGTCTCGCCACGCTCACTCATCAGCTGCCGGGCCTTGTCCCGGGCCGCGGAGTCGGGGTCTTTGTTCCTCCGTTGAGTCGTCATGCGGGCGCGGTACCCGGTTCGCCGTGCCTCATGCTCCGAGTCGGCGGGCCGGGGTCGTGGTTCTCGGGAGTTTTCGCGCTCATCGCCGCAACCGCCTGCGCACCTCGGTGATGTCTGCCTTCACGCTGGCGACCACGTCCGGCGGCGAGGACGGCGTGGCCTTGGCCAGGGCGCGCTTCGCGATGAGGCCGCACAGCCCGGCCAGCGCGAACAGGATTCCGGCGACGATGAGCGCCGCGGCCCACGCGGGGACCACTCCGGCCAGGCCGGCGACCGCCGCGCCGGTCGCGCACAGCAGGGCGACGAAGGTGAGCAGCGCCGCTCCCCCGCCGACCGTCGCGCCGAAAACGGCTCGCTTGGCCTTGTCCGCCAGTTCGGCGCGCGCGAGCGCCAGCTCCTGGCGGATGATCAGCTCGGTCTGCTCGACCGCGAGACTGACCAGACCGACCGTGGAGACCGAGTCGAAGTTCGGGTCCCCGTTCACGTTCGGGTCCCCGTTCAGGGTCCGGTCGTGGTCCTTGGCGGTGCTCACGAAGCATCCCTTCTCGTCAGCTCGTCAGCTCGTCAGCCCGGCATCGAAGCGAAGCAGCGCACCAGGCTGTCGCGGAACTCCGGCAGGTCTTGCGGCCTGCGGCTGGTCACCAGCGTGTTCGGGCCCTGCTCGTCGACCACGACGGCCTCGTCCCGCCAGCGGCCGCCGGCGTTGCCGATGTCGGTGCGCAGGCTCGGCCAGGAGGTGAGCGTGCGGTCGCGCACGAGGTCGGCCTCGACCAGCAGCCAGGGTGCGTGGCAGATGGCGGCGACCGGCTTGCCCGCGGCGAAGAACGCGCGCGCGAAGCGGGTGGCGTCCTCGTCGAGGCGCAACATGTCGGGGTTGGCCACGCCTCCGGGCAGCACCAGCGTGTCGAAGTCGGCCGCGTCGGCGTCACGCAGCTTGAGATCCACCGGCAGCCGCCTGCCGCGGTCGAGGTGGTCGAACAGCTGGGCCTCGCCCTCCTGCGGGCAGACGAGGACCGCGCGGCCACCGGCCATGGTCACCGCCTCCCAGGGCTGCAGCATCTCGGACTGCTCGGCGCCCTCGGCTGCGACCAGGAACGCGACGTTCCGACCGGTCAGCGACGCGCCGTCGGAGGCGGACCGCGAGGCGGTGGCGTTGTCCGCGTTCGAGTCGGGCGGCGGGTACGGGTCGGTCAGGGTCATGAGCCGGATCCTTAGCTCTCGATACTTCTCGCTACTTCTCGCTGACTAGTACCGGTCGTCGTATCCGTATTCGCCGGGCGCCGGGTACGGCGAGTCCTCTCGCGGCAGCGGATCGGCGGTCGTTCCGGTCCGGCCGGCCGGGCCGTAGGGTCGTTCGTGCGAGCCCGCGGGCCGCACCAGGACGGTCTCCTGCGGGGTGTATGCCTGCTCCATCGTCAGATCGCGCTGCTTGGCGAGCGCGCTGATGCGCAGCACCAGAGCGACGATTCCGACGATCATCAGCACCACGCCCACGGCCTGAATGCTGAATCCGGCGGCGTGCACGCGCATGGCGAACGCGAGTATGGCGCCCGCGGCGATAACCGAGATGTTCGCGCCGATAGACATCGGGCGTACCTCCTTCCAGCGGATTCGCATCGAGTGCCCCCGATTCAGCGAGCGATGCGCCGAACCGGGATTCCGGCCTGTTCACCGGCCCATGGCGTTTTTTCGGCGGTGTGCGGGGTCACCCGGCGTGTCACGCGGTGAAAAGGAGGCGCACTGATGTCCGACACCGAGGACCTCGAGCGACGCAGTGTGGAGGACGTACGCGAGATCGAACGGGCCACCGAGCGTCTCGAACAGACGCTGGAGCGAGCACGCGAGGCCGTCCAGCGGGCGAACAGGGCCGACTCGTTGAGCACGCCGGGGATGGAGAACGCCGTCCCGGAGCCCGACCCTCGCGACGAGGAACAAGACGACGACGGGCGACGAGACGACGACGGTGGCGAGGACGCGGAACGGAAGGGCTGATCAGCGCTGCCGCCCATCCAGGACCCCTGAGCACTTGAGCGGCACTTCCTCGCACGGCACACGGCGTGGGCGGTGCGCACAGGGGTATACGTGCGCATGCCCACCCTGGGAGTCGAAGAGGAATACCTGCTGCTGGACCAGGAAAGCGGTCTTCCGGTAGCCAGAAGCGCGTCCGTGCGTGCGGCCGCGGAACTGCGGCCCGCGGTGGACGACGGCGAGGTCGAACTGGAGTTGCTCCAGGCTCAGGTGGAGGTGGCGACCCCGGTTTGCGAGACCCTTGACGAGGCCGGTGAACACCTGACGCGCTTGCGCGCGGCGGTCCACGGCGCGGCGCGCGAGGCCGGCTGCCGACTCGCCGCGTGCGGCACGCCACCGCTGTGCGCGGCCGCGCCGGTGCCGGTCACCGCGAAGCCGCGCTACCGGTCGATGTCGCGCGACGCCCCGCAGCTGGTCGACGAACAGTTGATCAACGGCATGCACGTCCATGTCGCGATCCCCGATCGCGAGAGTGGAGTCGCGGCACTCAACCGCTTGCGTCCCTGGCTGCCGGTTCTGGTCGCGCTGGGTGCGAACTCACCGTTGTGGGACGGCGGCGAGACCGGGTTCGCCAGTTGGCGCACCCTGGTGTTCGGCCGCTGGCCCGTCAGCGGTCCGCCGCCGGTCTTCGCCGACGCGGCGGACTACGAACGCCGTACCAAGGCATTGGTCGACGCCGGCACCATCCGTGACCGCAAGCAGCTGTACTGGCTGGCGCGGCTCTCGGAGAGCTATCCGACCATCGAGGTGCGCGCGCTGGACGTGCAGCTGGAGATCCAGGACGCGATAACCCTCGCCGGCGTCGTACGTGCGCTGGTTACCACCGCCCTGGACGACCATGCCTCGCCACCTGGACTCACCAGCGCGGAGCCCGAACTGGTGGCAGCCGCCGTGTGGCACGCCGCGCGGCACGGCTTGAAGGACCGGCTCGTACATCCGCTGACGGGCCAGCCCGTGCCTGCGTCAGGAGCCGTGGCATCACTGATGGAGCATCTGGCCCCGGCGCTGGAGGCGAACGGGGACCTGATCCGGGTGGCGGCCGGCATCGAACGCCTGCAGAAGCTCGGCACCAGCGCGTCTCGTCAGTCGCGCGCATTCCACAGCGGCGGGATCGATGCGGTTCTGGACCTCATCACCGTGCGGGCCTGACCGGATATGTGCCCCGCCCCCTAGCGCTCGCCGCCCTGCCTTCGACCTCGGCGTGGGGTCAGGCCGCTGATCATCGCGTGACGGAAGTCCGTGTGGCCGTCCGCGCGGCTCGCAGCCCACGAAGACGAGCACCCCGCCGTCCTAAGCGGGGTGCTCGAAGATGGGTTGGCGCGGGTTGTCGCGCTCCTAGTGCCTCTTGGTGGCGTCCTTCACGGCGTCCTTCACCTTCTCGCCGACCTGTCTGACGCCGCCCTTGACCTGTTCGGCCTTTCCCTTGACCGCCAACGACTCGTTGCCCGTCGCACGCCCGGCCGCCTCCCTGACCTTGCCCTTGGCCTTCTCGGCGGCGTTCTTAGCCTTATTCGTGGCGCTCATGTCGACTCCTTCACTCTGCGGTGTCAATAAGCGCCGGGTGCCCGCAATCACAGGTTCAATCCCTGAGCGGTGGAGCGGTGTCTAGTCGAACTTGGTGTCGCCGTTGACGAGGGCGAGCAGGCCGGCGATCTGCTGGTCGGCTTCGGCCGGGTGGCGGAAGCGCGTGCCGGGGATGACTTGGTAGCGGTTTCGCCGCCCGTCCCGCGTGTGGCTGAGGTATCCGGCTGCTTCCAGGTCCGCCACGATGCCCTGGACGGTGCGCTCGGTCACTCCGCACGCGACGGCCGCGTCGCGCAGTCGGATATCGGGATCCCGCGCGATCAAGATCAGGACCCGGGCGTGATGGGTCAGAAAGGTCCATGTGGGGCGTTCATCTAGACCATCCATTCTGACATCTTGCGCTCGATCACTCGCGAAACGCAATACATGCAAGCCACTTCGCGAATCACTTGACGCATGTCGTCACGAGGTGGAGTCTGGCAGAAAACGGTTGCCTGTGCTGCTCCGGGAGGTGCGATGACCGTCGTCGATCCACATAACGCCACCACTGCCGCGCCTGCGTCCGATCAGGGATACCGAGCGACGCCGCTCGGGACGAGCGCGGCGATCGTCGTCACCTTCGAGCGATGTTGTGCGGCGACCGCCGTGGTGACCGGGGAACTCGACTTGGCCTGCGCGGACGATCTGGTCGCGGCCATGTGCAGCACGCTGGACGGCCAGGTGTCGGGACTCCAGATCGATCTGGCTGGAGTGGAGTTCTTCGACTGCGCGGCGCTGCACGCTCTCGAACGCGTTCAGGAGTACGCCGAACGCCGTGGCTGCCGCGTCAGCCTCGAGCGTTGGAGCGTCTCCGTGGAACTCGTGCTCGCGTTGGCCGAGCCCTCGGGATGGGCCCGGCCCGGTCCGCGGATCGCCGGGCACGGCGGCGGCGGGGCGTTCGAAGGCCCGGAATTCGCGGGGTAGAACTCGGGCAACGACCTGGCGGCCGTCACGCGGCGAGCCGTCGGGGCCTGCCATGGTCCATGGTGCGGTCGATCTGGCAGTGTTCAGAGCCGCGCTGTTCAAACCCGCGCTGACGTGCGAGGCGCCGGTGAGCTCAACGGCTGCGGGACCGGGCGCTGCGCCCGAAACGTCGGGTGTGCGGACGCACAGGACGGCCGGTGATCGTGGTCACCGCGACTTCGGATTCCGGAGTGTCCATGGTGCCGCCCTCGGCGGCGGCGCGCAGGGCCCGCTCGTAGACCGCGCGATCGTGCTCCGGCAGGACGGCGGCGACGTCAGCGTGCTGCGAGAGCTCCGGCTCGCGTACCGATTGCTCCGATACCCATTGCTCCGGAGCCTGCGCGGCCCGCGGGTGCGGCGGCAGGTTCACCGGGCTGCCGGCGGCGTCCAGCACCGGGTCGCCGAGCGGCTCGACCACGGCCGCGACGTCGGCGGCGGCCGGACCGAGCAGCGGGCTGTCCGAGATCAGTGTTCTGATGATGAGGTCCGCGGCACCGCCCAGCAGCACGATGAATCCGGCCTGCTGCAGGTTCATCCAGTGCGGGCTGGCATGCACCGCGAAAGCGAGGACCGCTCCGATCGCTATGGCCGCGAGGGCACCGACGAAACTGGTACGACGCATGATCACCGCTCACTTCCGATGGACGAATGGTGGATGCTCGGGATCCCTTCCTGCCGACGATCAGCCGAATCCGGTGCGCAGCGTGGCGAGGATTTTCGTGATCAGCCGGGAGACCTGCATCTGCGACACGCCGAGCCGCTCACCGATCTCGGCCTGGGTCATGCCACGGAAGTACCGCATCAGCAAGATCCGCCTGTCCCGCTCCCCCAACTCGCCCACCAGGCCACGGAGCACTTCACGGTCCACGGCCAGGTCGTAGCCCGGATCGTCCTCACCAAGAATTTCGCCGAGAGACGCACCGTCCTCAGCGCCCTCGCTGCCGACCGGACGATCCAACGACGCGGTGTTGTACGCCTCGGAGGCATCCAGCGACTCGACGAGCTCCTCCGTCCCGACCTCAAGCCGCGCCGCCAGCTCGGGCAGTGACGGCGCACGGCCGAGTTCGGCGGTGAGCACGTCGGCGGCCTTGTGCATCGCGCCGGTCAACTCCTGCATGCGGCGCGGCACGTGCACACTCCACGTCGCGTCCCGGAAATACCGCTTGATCTCCCCCACGATCATCGGCGTCGCGTACCCCAGAAAACCCGTCCCGAACTCGGGATCGAAATTGTCGACCGCCTTCACCAAGCCCAGATACGCGACCTGCTCGAAATCTTCGGCCGTCGAGCCATGCGTGCCGTATCGGCGCGCGATCCGCCGGGCATACGGCATGTGATCCTCAACCACCTCGTCGCGCAACCGCTCCCGCTCCGGGTCGCCGACCGGCAAGGCAACCATCCGGCGCAATACGCGCATCGTCTCCGCGCGCTGCGCCTCGCGGGCGGCCGCCGTGGGACGGAAGGGTGGGACGTCGCGTTGGGGAAGCGGGACGTCCTGCCGCGAAAATGAGACGTCCTGCTGGGATAGAGCGACGTGCTGCTGTTGCACTGCGGTACTCACGGCTCAGTCCTCTCCCAGTTCCTCGAACCTGGCCAGGTGGTACAGGCAGGGGCGGCGTATCTCGCGATGATTGTGATTTCGTCTGGTAACCGATCGGTCGAGGACGAAACGGGCGATCGCGGCCGTTGCCGTTTCGTGTGGCATCCGTGCAGCGTGCTCCCGCGCGCGCGTGGAGATTGACGAGGTTCGCGGGTGGTTCGGCGAAAGCGAGCAAGACGCGATCGACGTGGCCGCGATGGCCGTAAAGTGCCGCAGGTGGTCCAGCCCGGCTCTTCCGCTCAGCCGAGTCCGGCGTCGAGGCCGGCGGCGGTCAGCGGCTCGGTGAACGTCAGCGTGCCGATCCCGTCCACCACCTCGGCGTGCACCTGCTCGGCGACGGCGTGCAGCATCTCCCAGCCGAGCTCGTCCTGCGTCGGCCACATCGCCGGCGCCTGGCCGCGCACGGTGACCCGCAGGTGGTCGGGGAACCGGTCATAGCACAGGTACAGCGTCGCGCCGGTCTCCGCGGCGCGCTCCAGAGTCCGACCGGGCGCAGCGACCAGAAACGATGTGCACCCCTCGTCCACCGCGAGCCGAAGATCGGCGACCTGCGGCAGCGGCAATCCGAGCAGCGCCGCCACCTGCATCGCCGACGTCCGGGCAAGCGCCAGGTAGTCCTGGTCCGCGACGACGCTCAGCTCGGCCATCCGCAAATAGCCACGGCCGTGCGCGGAAGGCACCGACCCCACCGCCGGGTGCTTCGCCCAGGGCCTCACCGGGCGTGTCATGGCTCGCCTCCTGCTTCGCATCGAACGTCGAACTTCCCGCTCGCACAGATCGCCTAACCGGTCGCGGGCCGTTGAAACGCTCGCGGCAGCACGCACGAGCCGCCCCGACCGGAGACACTGCTGTCGCGACGAATCCCGCGGCTGAGATGGCTCGACAGATACATGAAACCATGGCTGCCGAACCCATCGCACGGCGATACACCCTGCAAGAGGCTACCGTCCCAGGGTGCTTACAGGTGCGGCGAGTCGTCGTAGTCGACAAAGCCCGCACTGATCCGCAGGGGGTAGACGGCGCTCCCCCGCACCCCGCGTCCGCTGCCCACCGAGCACACGCCGCTACCGCGCCTCCAGGAACCTGAGGACGGCCAGTACCCGCCGGTGATCGGCCGCGCTCTCCGGCAGGTCCAGCTTGGTGAGGATGCTGCGGACGTGCTTTTCCACCGTGCCCTCGGCCACGAAGATCTTCCGCGCGATGCCCGAGTTGGACGCGCCCTCCGCCATCAGGGAGAGGACCTCGCGCTCGCGCGCCGAAAGGACGTCGAGCGGATCGCGGGCGCGGCGGGACATCACCAGCTCGTGCACCAGGCTCGGATCCACGACCGAGGCCCCGACGGTGACGCGCCCGAGCGTCTGGATGAACTCCGCCACGTCGGTCACCCGGCTCTTGAGCAGGTAGCCGACGCGCTCGCCGTCGGCCAGCAGGTCCATCGCGTCGTTGACCTCGACGTGCGCGGACAATACGACGAGCGCCGTGTCGGGCAGCTCCTCGCGGATGACGCGGGCCGCCTGCAGGCCCTCGGTGCCGTGCGACGGCGGCATCCGGATGTCGATGATCGCCAGGTGCGGCCTGGCCGAACGGACCAACGAGAGGAGCCCGGCAGCGTCGCCCGCCTGGCCGACTACCTCGAACCCCGAGCGCTCCAGCAGGCTGGCCAGGCCCTCGCGCAGCAGGACGTCGTCGTCGGCGAGCACGACTCGGGGCACCCAGGTCTCGTGCCCGGGTTCGGCTGTCGCTGATGGTGTCGCCACCCCATGATTATCAACCGGCTATGCCGTTCACGCCGTACGGCCGAGGACCCGGTCGATCTCCCGCGCCGACAGCTCCGACTTCGCGAGGAATCCGGCCGCCGGGCTTTCGGCGACCAGTTCCGTATGGTCCGCCTCGGCGCGAGCCGAGATCATGATCAGCCCGGCGCCGTGATCGTCCTGGGCCAGTAGCCGGGCGAGGTCGAAGCCGCTCTCGTTCCCGAGCCCGATGTCGATGAGGACGACGTCCGGCCTGAGGGCGCGGACCTGCCGGACCGCCTGGGCCGTGGTCGAGGCGGTCCCCGCGACCGTCACCCCCTCGCGCCGCAGAAGCGCACTCGCCGCGTTGAGGAACGCGGCGTTGTCATCGACGAGTAGGCAACGCAGAGGCATTCGACCACGGTGTCAATGATTCGGCGCCGCCACATTGCAGCTACCGGGTAACGAGGTTGGCCGCCAGCCGGGCAGATGGGACGCCGCCGATTCGCGATCGTGGGAGATGGCAGCACGGCGCGCCGGTCTTGCACACGACAGGAGGAAGTGATGTTCAGCAACGGACAGGGCTCGGCTGGGATGATGGTCCCCGACAGCAAGCTGGCACGCGATGCCACAGAGTTGGTGCGCACATCCACGACCGACCTGATCTACCGCCATTCGCGGCGGGTCTTCTGGTACGGCAACTGGCACGGCCGACGCCAGGGGCTGAGCTTCGACGCTGAGCTGTTGTACGTCGCGGCCATGTTCCACGACCTCGGCCTGAGCGCGCGATTCCGCAGCAGCGGCCAGCGTTTCGAGGTCGACGGTGCCGACGAGGCTCGCCGCTTCCTGCGGGGCCACGGCGTGCCCGAGGAGAGAATTCGCAGGGTCTGGACGGCCATAGCCCGGCATACGAAGCCGGCCGTCCTGGAGTCCATGGACCCCGAGATCGCCCTGGTCGCCGCCGGGGTCGAGTTCGACGTGCTCGGCATCGGGTACCACGGCCGATCGGCGCCGGCATGGGTGCGAGGGTGGTGAGCGGGTGGATCGGCTCGCGGTCGGGGATTTCGTGCGCGATCGCGAGCACAGCGCCGCGATTTCCTGACTGGGTAACGGAATGCGCGGCGGCGGCTGAGGCGGTGGCAACGTGGTGATCCTGCAGTGGTTCGGCTTCGCTGTCGGCTTGGTCGTGCTCGGCGGCACGATCGCCAGCGTCCTCGGGACCTTGGTCGTGCCGCGTGGCATCGATTCGCGGGTCTCACGCGCGTGCGAGCGTGGTGCCGGCGCGGTTTTCGCGTTGATCACGAAACCGATTCGCAGTTACGCGCGGCGAGATCGGATCCTCGCCTGGCAGGCGCCGGCCACGCTGCTGCTGCGCCTCGGCGTGTGGATCGCCCTGCTGGTGTTCGGCTACGCGCTCGTGCTTCTCCCGCTGGTGCCCGGTCCGTTCCCGCATGCGCTGAGCGAAGCGGGCTCCTCGATCTTCACGCTCGGCTACTCCCCGCCGAGCAGTCCGACGAGCACGGTCGTCGACGGCGTCGCGGCCTTCACGGGCTTGGTGGTGGTGGGACTGCAGATCGGCTACCTGCCCACGCTGTACACGGCGTTCAACCGACGCGAGACCGAGGTGACGCTCCTGGGCTCGCGGGCGGGGGCTCCGACCTGGGGGCCGGAGATTCTGGCCCGGACCCGATGGGGTATCTACGACGGCGACACCCGACCCGTGCTGAACGAGTTGTTCGATCGCTGGGAGCGCTGGTCGGCCGAGGTCGCCGAGTCGCACACGACCTACCTCAGCCTGGTCCGGCTGCGATCGCCGCAAGCGCTGTCGCATTGGCTCACTTCGATCGTCGCGGTGATGGACGCCGCCGCGCTGCACCTGTCGCTCGCACCCGACCGGGAGCCGAAATTCGCGGCCCGGCGATGTCTTCGAATGGGGTTCACGGCGCTGCGTCAGATCGCGGCGACCATGCGGCTCCCGGTAGACGAGGACCCGAGCCCCGACGATCCGATTTCGGTGTCCTATGAGGACTTCGCGGCGGCGGTCGAGATGCTGCGGTCGCTGAACTACCCCATCCAGGTGTCGACCGAGGACGCGTGGCCGGACTTCAGGGGATGGCGCGTCAACTACGAGGCGGTGGCATTCGCCCTGGCGTACACGCTCGATGCTCCGCCGGCGCGGTGGAGCGGACCGCGCCGATGGCCGTCCGAACCGATCAGCCCGATCCGGCCTCCCGCGCGACGGGCCAGCGACGCGCGCCCACGAGCGACGAGCCGCGTCGGGTGAACAGGACGGCCAAGCCCGCGCGGCTCGACCGACGTCCGGCCGAACACGGAGCCGCCGCGGCTACGCCGACCGCTTCGGTGCCGCCGCGCTGCCCTGGCGTTCGAGAGGGACGTCGATCAGCAGCGCGGTGCCCTCGTCGGCGCGGCTGGTGACCCGCAGGGTGCCGCCGAGCGCTTCGATCCTGTCTCTGAGCCCGAGCAGTCCGGACCCCCGGCTCAGGTCGGCGCCGCCGATCCCGTCATCGCGGATCGCCAAGTGCACGTTCGCGTCGTGGGAGTCGAGTTCCACGTTGACGACTGACGCGTGTGCGTGTTTGGCGGCGTTGGTCAGCGCCTCGCATACAACGTAGTACGACGCGACCTCGACGTGCTCCGGAAGCCGTTGCTCGACGTGCACGTCCAGCTCGACCGGTATCGCGGAACGGCGGCACAGCGCGCGGAGCGCCGGCTTCAGGCCTCCCTCGGACAGGATCGCGGGGTGAATCCCGCGGGAGATCTCCCGCAGCTCGTCGAACGCGCTCGCCAGACCGTCGGCGACGCGAGACACGACGTCCTCGAGCTCGCCGATCTGAAGAGGTACCCCCACCTGTGTCGCACGCAGCTCAAGCCCGAGTGAGACGAGCCGCTGCTGAATGCCGTCGTGCAGGTCGCGCTCGATCCGCCGCCGCGTCTCGTCCGCGGCGGCGACGATCCGCGCACGTGAGGCCGCGAGGGCCGCGCGGCTCTCCGCGTTCGCGATCGCCGTCGCCACCAGCTCGGTGAACGACGCGAGACGCGCCTCCGTGTCCGCCGGGAGCAGGTTTCGGGCCGCGTAGCCGGCCATCATGCCCCACAGGCGCCCCTCGACGATGACCGGCGTCCCGACGCCTGAGCCGAACCCGCGTGCTCGGGCTGTGCCACCGAGCAGCCCGGAGGCGTTCGCGTAGCCGTCGATCCGCGCCGGACGGCCGGTCTCGAAGATCATCGTGACGACGTTCTTCCCCGTGAGGGGCCATCGACTGCCCACCGGGAAGCCGTCGGTGATCCGGCCCGCCGTGGCCATGACCGTTCCCGTGCCGTCGGGCTCGAAGCGGCCCAAGCTGGCGAACTCGACGGGGAGCAGCCCCGCCACCTCTTCGACGACCGCCCCGAACACCGTCTCCGGCGGCACCCCGCGCGCCACCAGGGTCGCGACCCGCCGCAGCGCGGCCTGCTCGGCGAGCAGGCGAGCGAGTTCGTCCCGACTCTGCTCCAGCGCGCCCTTGTTCTGGGCGTTCGCCACGGCGGTGGCGACCAGGTCGGTGAACTCCGCCGTACGCTGCTCGGTGTCGGGTGGGAGCGGCCCGTGTCCGGATCCGATGGCGATCAATCCCCACAGCCGGCCGTCGACGTGGACCGGCACCGCGATCGCGGAGCGAAGCCCTTCGCGCAGATACGGCTCTCCGCCGGGAACTGCGCGGTAGTCGTCGACGCGGGCGGACCGGCCGGTGTGCAGGACGGTGGCGGTCAGCCCTGTTGCGGGATAGCCCTCCCATGGTCCGCCGACACGCACGTGCGGACCGGCAGCGCCGTCGTTCGCGACGAGCGTGGCCGTTCCGTCCGGCTCGAACCGGATCATCCTGGCGGTGCCGCCGCCGAAATGCCGCAGCACCTCGCTGGTCGCGGCCGCGAACACCGCCTCGGGCGGTTCGCCCCGGGCGACCAGCGTGGCCAGGCGCCGCAGCGCGGCCTGGGTGTCCGCCATTTCGCGTTGTCCCTGGTCGGCTTCGGCGCTGGTGATCGCCGCGGCGACGAGTTCCATGAACTCCGCCATGTGCGACTCGGCGCCCGGGGGGAAGTCCGTCCGAGGAGTGAGGGCCAGCGCCACGCCCCAGCGGGATCCGCCGACGATGATGGGCGTGGCGAGTGCGCCGCGCACGCCCAGCGTGCCGGCCCAGGCGCCGAAGGGGCCGTCGGTCAACCGTTCGCAGTGCCCCCGGGCCGGACGCCCGGTGCGCAGCGCCGCGGTTTGCACCATCTCGGGCAGCAGCTTGAGTTGGAAGCCGACCGGAATCCGCGAGCCCAGCGTGCCGTATGACCCTTCGACGGTGATGACGGCCTCGAGCTCGCCGTCCTCGTCGGGCGGATGGTCGACACGCGAGACGAACGTCGCCTCGGCGCCGATGAGATGGCTCAGCTCGTCCGCGACCGCCGTGAACACCTGCGCCGGCCGTGCGCCGCCGGCGACCAGCGTGGCGACGCGCCGCAGCGCGGCCTGCTCATCCACAAGTTGACGCAGCTGTGCCCGTTCGGGCAGGTCAGGACCCGGCGAGTAGTCGGCGGCACGCTGCGCGTCTACGCCGAGTTCCGGCGCGTTCATGAGCCCGACGTTAGCCCGCTAACGATTGGACGGCAACGCGTTGAGCCCGGACTCTCAGACCTGCCCGGCACGCACGCCCTTCTCGATACGTCGGCCGAGGTCCTTGTCGACGTTGCGCCAATACTCGAAGGCGCGCTGCAGGACCGGTTCGGAGACGCCGTTGAGCAGGTGGCCGATGATGTTGCTCACGAGCCGGTCGCGCTGCTCGTCGTTCAAGACGACGCGCACCAGCGTGCCGGCCTGACCCCAGTCGTCGTCCTCGGCGTGCAGGGTGTAGGCGGCACGTTCCATCTCGCCGTCGCTGTGCCAGCCGGCCGGTTCACCGTAGCGTTCGGTGTCCGCCTTCGGGCCGCCCTTGGAGTTGGGTGCGTAGACCGGGTCGGACGACTTGTCGTACCGCATCGCTCCGTCCTTGCTGTAGCTGTGCACGGGCGCGACGGGTGCGTTGACGGGCAACTGGTTGTAGTTCGCGCCGATCCGCGCGCGGTGGGCGTCCGGATAGGCGAACATCCGGCCCAGGAGCATCTTGTCCGGGCTGGGGCCGATGCCGGGCACGAGGTTGCTGGGCTCCACCGCGAGCTGCTCGATCTCGGCGTGGTAGTCGGTCGGGTTGCGATCCAGGGTCATGCGGCCGACCTCGACGAGAGGGTAGTCGGCGTGCGGCCACACCTTGGTGAGGTCGAACGGGTTGAACCGGTAGGTCTTCGCCTCCTCGAACGGCATGATCTGCATCTTGAGCGTCCAGCTGGGCAGCATGCCTTGGCGAATCGAGTCATACAGGTCGCGGGTATGGAAGTCCCCGTCCGCGGAGGCCAGCGCGTCGGCTTCCTGTTGCGTGAGGCACTCGACGCCCTGGTCGGTGATGAAGTGGTACTTGACCCAGAACCGGTCGCCCTGCGCGTTGACCCACATGTACGTGCGCGAGCTGTAGCCGTTCATGTGCCGCCACGAGCGGGGGATGCCTCGGTCGCCCATCAACCAGGTCACCTGGTGCGCCGATTCCGGCGACAGGGTCCAGAAGTCCCACTGCATGTCGTTGTCGCGCAGGTTGTTGTCGGCGCGGCGCTTCTGCGACCGGATGAAGTGCTGGAACTTCATCGGGTCGCGCATGAAGAAGACCGGCGTGTTGTTCCCGACCATGTCGTAGTTGCCTTCGGTCGTATAGAACTTCACCGCGAAGCCGCGCGGGTCGCGCCACGTGTCGGGGGATCCGCGCTCGCCGGCCACGGTGGAGAACCTGATCACCAGATCGGTCGTCGTGCCGGGCTGGAACACCGCGGCCTTGGTGTACGCACTGACGTCTCCGGTCACCTCGAACCGTCCGAAGGCGCCGCCGCCCTTGGCGTGCGGTTGCCGTTCGGGCACTCGCTCGCGGTTGAACTGCGCCATCTGTTCGATGAGGTAGTGGTCCTGCAGCAGGATCGGGCCGTTCGGGCCGATTGTGAGAGAGTGCTCGTCGCTTTCGACGGGTATGCCGGCGTCCGTCGTCGTCGGCTCGGGTTGAGTGCTGGCCATGCTCGTGCCTCCTTATCCCGGGTCCCGGCTCCCGAGCGCCGCGGGGGCCGTCTCACCTTTCGAGCCTCAGCCGCCGCGGTGCGAGTGCAACTCCAGCGGATGCCTGCTAGCCGGTAGTCGTTTTGGGTACTCGCCGGGACGACAGCGTCGAGCCCGCGCGCAATGGTGGACTCAACGCATCCAGCCGCTCCGGACTGGCGGCAGCGGACGTTCGACGGGAGATCGCCTGATGAAGAAGCCTCTCGAAGCCGAAGACGCAGCGATCGAGGAAATGGCGTCGATGCTGCTGCGTACCGCGGAGCTGACCGGAAGACACCCCGAGGAACTGCTGGCGGGCATTTCGGATTCCGCCTTGTCCGACCTGTATCTCAGCATCGACAAAAGCCGACGCCCGGCGCGGCGAACGGACTGCGCTGCTTGTCGCTACGGCGG
This sequence comes from Actinospica sp., assembly GCF_035552695.1. Classification (NCBI taxonomy): domain Bacteria; kingdom Bacillati; phylum Actinomycetota; class Actinomycetes; order Catenulisporales; family Actinospicaceae; genus Actinospica; species Actinospica sp. The sequence goes on along the minus strand of NZ_DASZKT010000151.1, from coordinate 3,511 downwards.
TCCCCTGAACGGCCGCTCCCGGGAGGAACCGAGCCGGGCGGCCGTCGGCCCGTGAGCTTATCTTCGGGCTTAGATCCGCATATCCAGTAGGAGTAAAGCCATGACTAATGTTCCGAACATCACACTCAACAACGGCGACCGCATTCCGCAGCTCGGATTCGGCGTCTTCCAGATCAAGCCCGCGGAGACCACGGAAGCGACGTTGCGCGCTCTGGAGGTCGGATACCGGCACATCGACACCGCGGAGATGTACGGCAACGAGAAGGAGGTCGGGCGGGCCGTGCGCGATTCCGGCATCCCGCGCGAGGACGTGTTCGTCACCAGCAAGCTCAACAACGACCGCCACGCCCCGCAGGACGCGCTGGCCGCCTTCGACCGCACGCTCGAGGACCTGGGATTCGACTACCTGGACCTGTTCCTGATCCATTGGCCGCTGCCCGAAATCGGCGACTACGTGGAGACCTGGCAGGCCATGGCGGAGATCCACCGCTCCGGCCGGGCGAAGGCGGTCGGCGTGTCCAACTTCCAGCCGCACCACCTGCAGAGGCTGTTCGATCGAACCGACCTCGTCCCGGCGGTCAACCAGATCGAAGTCCACCCCTACCTGACGCAGGACCCGGTTCGCGCCTTTGACACCGAACACGGCATCGCCACCGAGGCCTGGTCCCCGATCGCACAGGGCCTCGTGCTCGACGACCGGACCGTGCAGGCCATCGCCGCATCCCACGGCCGCACGCCCGCGCAGGTCGTCCTGCGGTGGCACATCCAGCGCGGCGACATCGTGTTCCCGAAGTCGGTCACCCCGAAGCGGGTGGAGGAGAACTTCGACCTGTTCGACTTCGAGCTCTCCGATCAGGACATGGCCGCGATCACCGGCCTCAACCGCGACCAGCGCACCGGGCCGGATCCGGACACCTTCAACTACGTGCCCTGACGTTCCCGACGCTCCCGACGTCCCCTGACGACAGAATGCCGAGGAGAGCATGAACGACTTCCGCACTGAGCCCGATACGCACGACACGCACGACACGCACGTCGCGCAGGCCGCCGACGCGCTCGTGCTGTTCGGCATCACCGGCGATCTCGCCAAGAAGATGCTGCTGCCCGCGCTCTACGAACTCGTGCGCAAGAAGTCGCTGGACGTGCCCGTCGTGGGCGTCACGCGCGGCGGCTGGAGCGTGGAGCGCCTGCGCGACCACGCGCACGACGCGGTCGCCGCACACGGCCCGGTCGACCAGGACGCCTTCTCGCGCTTCGCCGACCTGCTCCGCATCGCGAGCGTCGACTATGACAAACCCGACAGCTTCGGCTCGATTGCCGAGCAGACGCGCGGGACCCGCTTCCTCGCCCACTACCTCGCCATCCCGCCCGACCTCTACGCCAAGGCCGCCGCCTGCCTCGCGGAAGCAGGGCTCGCCGACCAGGCCAGGTTGATCGTGGAGAAGCCCTTCGGCCACGACCTCAAGTCCGCGCGCACACTGCAGGCGGAGCTCACCGAGCACTTCCCCGAGGACCGGCTGCGCCGCGTGGACCACTACCTCGGGAAAGACGCCATCGAGGACCTGCTGACGATCCGCTTCGCCAACACGCTGCTCAGCGAGACCTTGCACCGCCACCACGTGCGCTGCGTGCAGATCACCATGGCCGAAGACTTCGACGTGGCCGACCGCGGCGGCTTCTACGACGCCACCGGCGCGGTGCGCGACGTCGTACAGAACCACATGCTCCAGATGCTCGCCTACCTCATCATGGAAGCCCCCCGCACCGGCGCGGCCGCCGACATCCTTGACGAGCGTGCCCGTGCTCTCAGGGCCGTGCGCACCGTTCAACCGGACCAGTACGTCCGCGGCCAGTACGCGGGCTACGCGGACGTCCACGGCGTCCGGCCCGGGTCGACCACCGAGACGTACGCCGCGCTGCGCACCTCGGTCGACACCGACCGCTGGGCAGGCGTGCCGTTCACCCTGCGTACCGGCAAAGCTCTGCCCACCTCGGCGACCGAGATCGTCGTCGAACTCCACAAGGCACCGTTCGGCTACTTCCACACCGCCTGCGCGCAGGAAACGGAACCCAACCTCATCCGCCTGCGCATCAGCCCCGACGCCGGCGTCACCTTCGACCTACTCGCCCAACACGAAGGCGACCCGGAGACCGTCGACCACGTCGCGGCGAAGGTCGACTTCACGCACTTGACCGGGAGTGGCACCGCAGCCTACGAACTCGTGCTGACCGACGCCGTCAGCGGCGACCCGCGACGCTTCACCCGGATGGACATGGTCGAAGAGTCCTGGCGCATCGTCGGCGACATCATCGATGCGAAGGACGCACCCGCTGCCTACCGCCCGGGCACCTGGGGACCCGCCGAAGCCGATGATCTGACCGAGGGCCGCTGGCACCGACCGGCGCGCCCTGAATGATCAGGTGTAATGATCAGGTGTAGAGGAGTTCGGCCTGCCACTGGTCCCGGGGCTGGTGATGCAGATTCAGGTAGGCCGCCGCCAGGGTCTCGGGCGAGAATCGCGGGTCGTCGCCACCGATGAAGCCGCCGATCGTCACGGTGGTCACGTGCACGTCGGAGCCTTCCTGCTGTTTGTGCAGAGCCTGGACGTATGCCCGCAGCGCGGCCTTGCCCGCCGAGAGAGACGTGTAGTCGGGCGAGGGGTATAGAGCCAGTCCCCCGCCGGTGAACAGCAGGCTCCCCCGGCTGTCGCGCAGGAGCGGCAGGACGGTCTGAGCCGCGACGGCGGCGCCGGTGACGTTGACGGCGAAGGCGTGGGCCAACTCGGGTGCATCCAGCTCGGTGGGCTTGTCATTGCGGATCAGGGCCGCGTTGTACACGAGCGCCTCCGGCGTCCCGAGCTCGTCTGCGGCACGCGTGAGCGCGGACTTCAGGGCTTCGGGGTCGGCTGCGTCCACGGAGTAGGCGCGCGCCGTGCGGCCCTCGGCGGTCAGCCCGGACGCGTATTTGTCCAGGCGCGCCGCGTCACGTCCGAACAGCGCCACGGGGTGGCCGTCGCCGGCGAAGGCTTCCGCAAGGGCCAGGCCGAGGCCGGGGCCGACTCCGATGACAAGCGCAGATCCCTTACTCACGATGTCCACTCCCTCTACCGAGCGTTGAAATAGCGTGCGACAAGAGTCAACAGCCCGGTCTGTGATCTTGTTCCGCCTGAGAGGCGATCAGTGCGCTTGGTCGTGGAGCACGGCGAGGGCGTGATCCTCTACGAATCCCCCGCGGACGGCTTCCAGACAGCACCCAGGACGCGGGGATGTTCGTCACCTCGCACGCGACCGGCCAACGGCTTCTCCGTGGGCTGATCGGGACTTTCACCGCGGTCTCCGGCCGAGAGCGGGCTCCACTCCGGAAGGCATTGGGGCCCGCTCTTGGGCATCGAGGAAGGCTCGGACGACCGCGGAGTCCGCGCGCCGCCGGGTCCAGAACAGGGCGACGTCGCGGTGTGCGGTAGGCGAGTCGATGGGGCGCACGGCCAGGCCGTCGATGCTCGTCGTCTGC
>NZ_DASZKT010000150.1:0-2359 GCF_035552695.1 Actinospica sp. | reverse complement strand
TGAGAACCGGATCGTAAAACGCAGGGCGTCGCTCATGCTGATCACGTTACCGACCAACTGGACGGATCGGTAGACGTTCGCGCCGGACCCGACGCGGAAATCGCCTGTGCAGGCCCTGGTTGCCCGCGTCCGCTGAGCCTTAGGAACTGCGACGCCGAGCGCGCCCGATCCGGCCCGCCCGCCGGAGCCGTGGACGGGGCCTCGGGCGTCCGTCTACCGATCTTGGATCCCGGGTGAGACGTCCTCGACGCGGCCGGTCCGGCCAGGCGGCCACGAATCGCGTGGCCGCATTCGGCAGGATGGGGCGGCGTCAGACAGTCGATCGTCGTGGCCGCGGTGGGGGCGATGCGGAGATCGCAGCACGATCGCTGAGTTAGAACGAGTTGAATCGCCGGATCGTTCGGATTAGCCGGCCGTTCGGTGCTCGCCAGACCATCGAGGTGGGGAACCGGGATGACGCGGAGGGGACCGGTACTACGAGAAGGTTGCCGACCGGCCGCGCAGTGACGGCGATCGGCGAGCCCGAGGCTTGACGCGGGAAGCTGAGGGTGACGGTGGCGACGCCGTCGGGAATGATGCCCGTGAGCTGGCTGACCCTGCCTGAGCCGCCGAAGATGCCGAAATCACCGCCTTGCTGACGGATTTGCTGGATGCTGTCGCCAGCGGATCCGGTGCCCCCGTCCGGGGATACGGAAAAGAGCATCACGCCCTCGTGCGGCGCGATTCGCGCGATTGTGCGCTGAACGTCGCCTTGAACGGCTGCCCCAAGGGGCGGCGGGATGCTCCGAAGCGCGTTGCTCAGGCGACGGCGGTATGTGGCGATGCACCCTGCGGTGGCCCCCCGACATCGGCAGCGGGCACGAGATAGTAGTGGGCGCCCCCAAAGGTACGCGCGAGGCGGACGTACCGGACATAGACTCCACGGGCCTGGAGCAGAATTGGGCGGCTGGCCAGGCTTGAGACGGTGTCCGCCGCCGTGGCCTTGCGCCGAAGGACACCGAGCGTTGAGAGAACGGCGTGGTCCGGCGCGCCGTGGCTGATGCTGAGCCTCCAGTTCTTGATGCTGAGCCTCGTGTTCCTGATGCACGCCGGTCCTGTCGGCCTCAAGATCCGATAGGCGATCTGCCTTACGCGCTTCTGCTGCGCGGCCGTCAGGGTCGGGTGCGGGGAGCCGGGTGTCGTGCCCCCGGGCGTGTTCGCCCCGCCGGCCCAAAGCGCCACCGCAACGACCGCAACGACGACCGCAACCGACGCAGCCAATCCGAGGGCGGGCCATAACTTCCGGCTCGCGAGGTCCCGCCGCCACCTTCGTCGGTGAGCGCCCTGATCGCACAGACGCATCAATTGCTCGGCGACCGTTCCGAAGTAGTCGTCCATCAGCGCTCCGTCCACGTTGTGCGCAGCCGAGCCAGACCCCGGCTGATGCGCTTGCGCACGACCAGCTCAGAGCACCGCAGTTCGGCGGCGATCTCCTGGTAGGTCCGTTCCTGCAGGACCCGTCGCTCGATGGCTTCGCGCTCAGTCGCGGGTAGCGAGGCCATGCGGTCCATCACGCCAGAACCACCGGCGGCTAGGGCCTCGACGCGGTCGAGATCGGGATCCTCCAAGATGACCGGCTCATATCCGAGCCGTCGGCGGGCACGGTCCTCGATTTGGCCCTGCCGCCGGCTCATCCGCAGCGTGTTGCGAGCGATCCCCAGCAACCACGGCGCCGCCGACTCCGAACTATCCCGGTAACGGTGCGCCGACAACAGGGCCGCCGCGAACACCTCTGCCGTCAGATCGGCCGCCGCCTCAGGGTTGCCGGTCTGACGCCGCAGGTAGCACACCACCGCTTGCAGGTGTCGGCTTTAGAAGACGCCGTACGCTGCTCCATCGCGCCCGGCCGCCGCCGCCAGCAGTTCGGTATCTGACCATCGCTCTCGCTCGTCGCGGCGTGCCATCACCTCGTTCCTTGCACTCCCCGCCCAGATTGTGACCGCCCGCCCACGACTCCCCCGGGTGTTCGACGCACCCCGACCGGCGCAGATAGACGCCAGACCAAGCTTTGGCAGAGAAGCCACGGCGTCTGCTGGCACGAACATCCGGCACGAAGCGCCGAGCCCCGCCGCCGGCAGCATCGCCTCGTCGCAGTCAGCGTTGGCCGTTGCGACGGCCGCGACCGTGACCGCAAGAGCCCGATGGTCCCTACACGCACGGGGGCCGCGCGGGTCCGCGGCAATGCGACAAGGCACTGCTTCGATTGATCGCACCGGGGTGTCGATGCGCGCTTCCCGCTCGGCGTAGGATCGACTGTCGTGGGCGCGATTCGGATCCGGCCGGCAGTGGATACTGAGGAGGTAACGCGAGCGGTGTTTGA
>NZ_DASZKT010000149.1:0-10244 GCF_035552695.1 Actinospica sp. | reverse complement strand
GCCGGCCTTGACCTGCTCGGCGACGGCGCCGACGACGGGGCACCAGCGGTGGTCATGCTGGCGCGCGGTCGAGGAAGCGTGCGGGTACTTGGCACCAGCAGTTTTCCTTGCCATTGGCCGCGCCTCTCGTTAGTTTTTCTTATGCTCAATGTAGGATAGCGATCATGGCGTTCGGACTGAAGCAGGCGCGGGAGACGGTCACCGATGCGGCGGAAAAGCTGGCGGCGACTGCTGCCGACACGAAGGCCGCGGTGCTCGGCGCTGTGGTGCTCGGCGCGGTGGCGCTGCTCGTCGGCCTGATCGCCCTGGTGCTCACGGTGCAGACCCGGAAGGTAGTGACGGCATGACGACAGCGGTTGCCGACGTCGACGCGGCTTTCGAGGCGGCTCTCTCGGCTGATGCCGGGCGGGGCGTCCCTGCTTACGTCCCGGCCCCGCCGAGGCAGGAGCGCGACCCGGAGGCGCCGCACGGCCGCGCCGAGGACGGTTCCCCGCTCGCCCCGTACGGTGTCAAGCAGGACGGCACGCCGCGGCTCCGCGAGCCGGGCCCGGGCCGGCCGAAGGCCGAGGACAAGCCGCGCGTGACTTCCGCCCCGGCTGTGAAGGCCGCCGGCGCGAAGGCGGCCGCGGCGGACTACACCGACGACCTGCTCGGCCTCGGCACTGCGGTATGGCTGGGCATCTCGAGCATGAAGGGCGGCGCGCTCGGCCCGGTCCGGCTGCCGGACTGCCGGCCGTACGCGGCGGTGTGGAAGCAGACGCTGCCGCAGATGGCGGCGGTGTGGAACACCGCGGCGCAGCAGAACGACCAGGTGCGCTCCGCGGTGGAGAAGTTCACCGGCGAGGGGACGATGACGTGGGTGGTCGGCGTCGCGGTGGTGTCGGCCGGGTTCGTGTCGTCGTGCGTCGAGCTGGCCAAGGCCCCGCCGGAAGTCCGCGCGAACGCGACCGCGGCGAACGACGCGCAGCTCCAGGCGTACGTGAGCCGTCAGGTCGAGGCGATGGGCGCGGCGGCGTGAGCGGCGACCTGATGCCGATGGAGTCGGCCGGCCGCGCGCTGCGCGGCATGGCGGCCGAGCTCGCCGAGGACCTCAAGCAGCCCGCCGCGCGTGCCGGGTTCACCGTGTCGATGGTGTCGGCGGCGCTTCTCGCGCGGCGCCTCGGGTTCCTGCCGACGCTGGCGGTCGCGCTGCTGGCGGGCGTGTCCGTCGAGCACCTGTACGGCATGGTCGAGGACATCCACGAGAAGCTGACCGCCGATGCGACTAGCGAGGTATGACCGCGACGAGTTCGTCGGGCACCGCTTCGACTGGCAGCGCGGCGAGCACCTGTACGCGAGCGAGCCGACGCAGCAGGGCAAGAGCTTCCTGCTTAACCAGCTCGTGCAGCGCGTGCTGTCGGACTACGAGCCGGGCGACCTCCGGTTCTGCTCGATGATGCCGAAGCCGCGCGACCCGGCTACGTCGGAGTGGATGCCGCGCATCGGCCTGAAGGAAACGCACCGCTGGCCACCGCCGAAGACCGTGTTCGGCCAGAAGCCGGCGGGCCACGTGCTGTGGCCCCGTCACCTGGTGAACGCGACGCCTAAGGACAACCGGGCGCACGTCGGCGGCGTCCTGCGCACCGCGATGAAGGATCTCTACTGGGGCGGCAACTCGCTGACGTTCATCGACGACGCGCACATCGCCGCCGTGCTGTGCGGGCTCAACCCGGAGATCGAGGAGCACCTGACGGCGGGCGGCGGCATGGGCGCGTCGCTGTGGCTCGCCAACCAGAAGCCGAGCGGCTCGGTCGCTACGGGCTCGCTGACGACGTTCGCCTACTCGGCGCCGACGCACCTGCTGCTCGGCCACGACCCCGACGAGCGGAACCTGAAGCGGCTCAGCGAGATTGGCGGGGTGAATCCCGACCTGATCGCCGACATCGTTCGGAATCTCCCCGTGCACCGGATCATGACGCAGGGCGGCCCGAAGAACGTCAGCGAGAAGCTGTACATCCACAAGCTGGGCTACATGTGCGTGGTGGGACTGTGAACAGCGTCTGGATTCTGACCCGCGAGTTCGATCATGCCGACGGCGCCGAGTACGTCATCGTCGGTGTTTTCTCGACCGAGGAAAGTGCGAACGCGGCTAAGGACGCCGACCCGAATCCTGAGTCGTGGTACGGCGCCCTGGCCGTCGCCGAGTGGCCCGTCGATTCCTAATGCTCAGCGCGCGTCAGCGTTAGCGTTTCTAACGCTCCCCTGTATGCTGTACCTGTCACGAGAGAGGCCGGGAGCGGTGAATAGCCATCCCGGCCTTTCGTGACACCCGCTCCCGGTCCCTCTCCCCTACAGGGGAAGGTCACGCGGTTGAGCACTCCGGTTCTGGTCCGGCACGATGCAGGATGCAGCGCGGCTAACCGTGCTCCTGGCGGCGGTCACAGCGACGCTGCGAAGCGGATCAGCGACACGTGGAACCTTCACCGCGTCGCGTGCGGCGAGCTGTCGGTGGGCCAGTGGTTCGCGGCCAGGCTCGCCGACGGGACCACCGACGACACCCTGTACGCCTCTCGGCGGGCCGCGATCGTTCACCAGCATCACGACGAGCAGTTCTACGCGTACTTCCGGATCATGCCGACCTACATGTCGGTGTGCTCGGCGGCGTCGGTCCTGCGGTGGCACCGCGAAGCGTACGACGCCGGTTTCCGGCTTCCCGACCCCGACGACCGCCGCGGCGGCCCGCAGATGATCCGCAGGCTTCGCGCCGAGGACCACGAAAACCAGATCGCCGCACTCAAGACCGGCTTTCTCGGCTTCGGCTATCAGAACTAAGGAGCAGCGCACATGCCGCCTACGGCACCCCCGCAGCAGGCCCCCCAGGGCAAGCAGGCCGCCGCCCCGGCTATGGCCCCGTGGCCTTTCCCGGTCGGCGTGCTGGACACGCAGAACGCGTCCGACTACGACCAGACCAAGACCATGACCACGGGCACCGTCCAGTTCCCCGACGTCCAGGTGCAGCCTGACGGCTGGACCCGCGGTATCTGGTTCGACGTCAACGGCGTCACGTCGGCGAACGCGGCCACCGTCGTGTTCAACGGCGACGCGGCGGCCGGCACCGGCGCCCCGTTCTCGGCGATCAACACGGTGCTGTTCAAGGACACCGGCGGCGAGCAGATCTTCGGCCCGTTCAACGGGTACGACTGGATGACGATCAACAAGTTCGGCGGGTACTTCGAGGTAGGCGACCCGCGCGCCGACTACAACTACCTTGCGACCGCGGGCGCGGGCTCGACCGGCGGGTCGTTCCACTTCAGCCTGTACCTGCCGCTGGAGATCAGCGCGGCCGACTCCCTCGGCGCTGTCGAGAACCGCTCCGAGAACTCGATCTACCGCGTCTCGCTGACGCTGGAGTCGTCCACCGTGGTCTACGGCACCGCCCCGACCACGCTGCCCACCGTGGAGATCAGGACCACGCAGGACTCCTACACCGAGCCCGTCGCGGCCCTGTCCCTGTCCGGCCGCCCGGCCGCGCAGGCCCCGCCGTCACCAGGCACTTTGCAATATTGGAAGCAAGAAAGCGCTGTGGTGCCGGCGGCGGCGTACAGCACGCTGATCACGAACGGCATCGGCAACGGGTACCGCACGATCCTGTTCAAGCTGATCCGGAGCTCGGGCACCCGCGCGAACGGCACGGCCGACTGGCCCGACCCGCAGGAGCTCGACCTCGGCACCACCCGCGTCCGGAACCTGTACAAGAAGACATGGCAGGACAAGATGATCCGCGCCTACGGGTTCACCGGCGGGACGTCGACCGACGCGGCGCTCTCGCTGGAGAACGGCGTGTTCGTGCAGTGGTTCAGCCTCGACACCGGCCTCGAGCCGGGCAACGAGTCGCGCCGAAAGTACCTCCGGACCAAGCCGGGCAACACCTTCAAGCTCCGCGGCACCTACGGCACCGCGGGCACCCTGTACGTCACCAGCAACTACATCGTCCCGCGGAACAACGACTTCTCGCAGATCGTCCGCTAGCGAATCAGTCGCCCCCGACTGATTTCCGCTGAGAACACGGAGGAAAACAGATGAATAAGTACGTGCTTTACGCGGGCCTGGTGCTGGCGGGCGTCATCCTCGCCCCCCAGATCCGCAAGCTTCCCCTGCTCGACAAGCTCCCCTCCGTCTGACGATGGCGGCGAGCGCGGGTCCTGTCCTGGCGGCCGGGGTGATCACCTTCGCTAACGAAGGCCTGCTCGCCCCGGCGGCCGGGGAAGGCGCGGCCCGCTGGAACTGGCGAGTCGTCCCCGCTACGGCCGGGCTCGCCCTCGCCCTGACGGCACTGGAGAAGCTCGCACCGGGATTCGCCGTCGGCCTGGCGTGGCTCACCCTCGCCACGGCGCTGCTCGTGCCGTTCGGGAACGCGCCTACGCCGGTCCAGACGGCGGCCAAGGCGCTCGGCTACGGATGAAAGGCGGATCACGTGAGCGTGATTCAGAAGTGGCTCGCCGGCCTTATCGGGCTCGGCGCGCTTTACCTCGTGGGCACGCAGGGCAAGGGCCTTGCGACCTCGCTCGGTGCGGCTCAGAAGTTCGTGAGCGGCACCGAGGCCACCGCGATCGGACGGTAAGTCATGGCGTCCGGACTGGCGGCGCGGACGGCCGCCCGCGGATTCCCTGCGCCCGGTTACGCGTCCGACTCGGCCGAGGCGGTAGCGGCCGCGGCACTGGCGTCGCAGGGCGGCTGGGCCGACCCGGCGCACGGCGAGATCAGCTACGGGCCGTCCCCGTCGACGCTGCACGGGTTCGCCCTCGAAGGCCCTGGCGACGTCACCCTCGACATCGCCGGGGACCGTCCGGGCCCTGGTGAGATGCACGACCCTGACCAGACTCCCGGCTACGGCCCGGGAACCTACCGCACGCACGCGGCCCCGGTCCCCGGCTGGGCGGGCTCCTACCACGACTTCGGCGCGCTCGACGAGCTGCACCAGAACAGCCGCAGCATCCACAGCGTCAACTTCGGCGGCTCCCTGCTTCAGGACTACGGCCCCGGCCAGTCTCCCGGCGGCACTGAGCTTCCCATGGACCCGTCGGGGACCGAGGACTACGGCTACAGCAACCAGCCGCCCCTGACGGGCGCTCAGCGCGTGCTGGGCGGCAAGGACGCGGTGCAGGGCTACGGCGGCGGCGGGTCCGGTCCCGGCGGCGTCAACGGCGACGGGTACGGCTCTGTCCGGGCCAATCACAAGAACGTCAGCGGCAACGTGGTCAACGCCTACCTCGACCCGGCCGAGCGGCCGTTCATCGTCCCGCAGGCCGCGGGGACCTTCGTCCCCACCGACGCGGTGACGGGCCCTGAGCCGTTCAGCTCGTTCATCGCGGCCGACGGCAACGCCTACAGCGACCCGTCGGCCTATGCCGCGCCCCCGGACCCGGCGACCCTCTCGCAGCCGCTGACGTCGGCTACCGCGTGGGGGTGGTGACGTGGCGGGCCCGCTGAGCGGCGACGTCGACATCCCGAAGGTCGGCAAGTTCCCGAAGATGGCCATCGTGGTCGGCGTCGGCGGGGTGGTCGGGCTGATCATCTTGCAGAACCGCAAGAACTCGGCCGCCGCGGCGGCCCCGGCGACGGCAGCGGGCGGCGACCCCTACCCGTCCGACGGGACCACGGGCAACCCGAACGACCCCTACTCGCTCGACCCCACCACGGGCGTGACCTACGGTGACGAGGCGGCGTCGGGCGCCGGCACGGGATACGGCGGCTACGACGTCGGGCTCGGCGGCACCGGGGGCGGCTACGGGATCTCGGCGGTGACCGACTCCTACCCGTGGGACGGCACCTACGGCAACAGCAACGACCCCTACTCGATGGACTCGGGGACCGGGCAGACCTACGGCAACGAGGGCGCCACGGGCACCAGCCCCGGCATCACCTCCGGGACCGCGGGCCCGCCGTTCTCGACGAACGCGCAGTGGTCGCAGTACGTGCTGACCTACTTCGCCGGGAACGACAACCTCCAGGCGCTGACCGACGCCATCGGGCTCTACCTCGCCGGGCAGACGGTCACCGCGGCGCAGCAGGGCCTCATCAACGACGCGACCGCGATCGGCGGCCCCGCGCCGGTCTCCGGGCCGAACGGCTACCCGCCGAGCATCAAGACCGCGGGGTCGACGTCGGGCGTGACCACGCCGACCGGCGGCTCTCCCGTCGCCAGCGTCTCGGGCGGCCACGTCATCAGCGTGAATAACAACGATGCCGAAGTCGGGTGGACCGCGAAGGGCGCTACGCAGTTCAAGGTGACGATCCACGGCCCCGGCAAGATCAACGGGCGGACCAACACCATCAGCGGCACGACGGCGAGCTACTCGGGCCTCGAGGCCGGCCACACCTACGACGTGAGCGTGCAGGCGCTCGTCAACGGCAAGGCATCCGGCAAGGCCGGGACCATCACGGTCAAGACCACGAAGGGAAAGTGACATGGCCTTCAACCTGAAGCCGCGGCTCGGCGCGGAGAACTCCGTCGTGGTGTCGCTCGGCGTCGCCGCACTGATCGTCGGCATCTACGGATCCAAGGTCGGCCCCGTCGCCGACGCGCACGCCACCCCGGCGAACGACGGGAACATGCTCGCGTCCGTAAAAAAGGCCGGCTGGGAATCCACCGTCCTCATGGTCGGCCTGGCGCTGCTCACCCAGGACCCGAACATCGTGATCCTCGGCGGGGCGACGATCGTGTCGGAGGAGCTGTCCTACCGGCACGCGATCATGAGCAACCCGGACACCGGTCAGATTGACCTGACCCCGCAGTCCTATGCCCCGGCCGGCGGGCAGGCCGCGGCGCCCGACGCGGCCCCGTCGGGCGGGTACGCCTCGGGCATCCTCGAGGCCGTGGCGGGGTAAGCGATGGCGGGCGGCATTGACGGGCTGGCTCTCGGCACCATCGGCGCCGGGAGCCTGTTCCTGTGGGCGGCCGTCCAGGGCAAGAGCATCACCGGCACCCTCCAGGCGCTCATCAAGGGCGGCTCGCCGGGCTCGGCCCCGGCCGCGAACGCGATCACGCTCCAGACCGCGAGCGCTGGCGCCGGCTTCGACATCGCTACGAACATCCCGGCGGGCTCGGCCGCCTACAGCTCGTCGAGCGCGGTCCAGAAGCTGTGGACCGACAACGGGGGCCCGTCGAACACCGCGGCGTTCGCGGCCGCTATCGCCGGGGCGGAGTCGGGCGGGTCGGCCAAGGTCACCAGCTCCAACCCTGACGGCGGGACGAACGTCGGCGTGTTCCAGCTCGACACCAAGGGCGTCGGCAGCGGCTACAGCGTGGCCGAGCTCCAGGACGCGAACCTCAACACGCAGCTCACCATCATGGCGACCGGCGGCGGCGTCAACTGGCAGGAGTGGGGCAACTCCGTGGCCGCGGCCGTCGGCTACCACTACACCCCCGGATCGGCGGTGCCCTGATGACGTGGTTCGCGTTCAGCGGCCTCAACAGCGGCCAGGCGGTGAACCTCGCCGGCACGCAGGAGAAGCAGGCCGTCGTCGAGGGATTCCACGGCTACGCCACGCAGGCGCAGGCGCAGGCCGCGCCCAACTCCGTCAACCTGCTGACCCGCACCTTCGCCGACGCGTGGATCGCCGACTACAAGGCGGCGCTCAAGGAGCAGGCGCAGCCCGGCGGGGCCAACGCCAGCATCTACAACCCGGCGACCGCGGCCAGCGCGGCGGCTACCGGTGTGGCGAACTCGATCCCGGGCCTCTCGCAGATCGGGTCGTTCTTCGGCGCGCTCGCGCAGGGGGCGACCTGGATCCGCGTCGCCGAAGGGCTGCTCGGAATCATCCTGATCGCCGTCGGCCTGGCCAGGATCACGCACGCGGTACCCATAGCAACCAAGATCGCGGGAGCGGTGGCATGAGCGACCAGGTAGTCACAGAGCCGGTAAGGGCCGTCAGCGTTCACGTGGCGTCGTCTGACGTCCCGATGGGGGCGCAGCCGGAACGGCGCAAGGCCAGGAGCGTGGTTTTCTACACGGTGGTGCTGACGAGCGACGAGCCCGCCAAGCAGGTGCTGCGGCCCGACCCCAACCGGGTCATCGCATATGTCCAGGCCGGGGGCGCGAACGTCGTGCTCACGACGAACAGGGCCGATGCCCAGTCCCGGCAGAACACGGGCGACACCAGCCTTGCCCAGCCGAACGGCGCGCTGCTGCCCTACGGCAACACCAGCCCGACGCCCCTGGAGACCACCAGCGAGGTATGGGCCGCCACCCCGACCTACCCGGCGCAGGTATCCGTGGTTGCCGTCTACGAGGCAGGCTAGCCGTGGTCGCGTGGGGACTGGAGGCGTTCCTTACCCTCGCGCAGCTCGGCGGGATCAGCTCCTACGCCCTCCAGGACTGGCCCGGGCTGGAAACCTCGAACGTCTCCGCCTCGTGGACGGCGCCTAATGACGGCCTTCAGCACCAGGTCACCGTCAAGGCCACGCTCACGGTGACGGCCGACGAGACCGGCGGCAAGGTCATCGTCTACAGCTGGCGCAGCTTCCCGGACGTGACGCTCTTCGCCGAGGGACTGCCGGCGGGCACCTACACGCAGCAGGCAACCCTCTCACTCGCGCCGGGAGACACTGCCGCCGTGTGGCAGACGACCAGCCTCACCGCGGGGGCCGCCGTGCTGAACGCCGGACTGTCGAGGGGGTGACATGGCTAGCCTGACGCTGACCGAGTCGACCTCGGTCACCCTCGACGGCAGCGGCAACGGCACGGCCAGCCTCGGCCCCAGCGGGCCGCAGGAGACATGGACCCCGTCCAACGTGTCGGTGATCTGCTCGTCGAACGTGAGCGAGGCGACGTGCAAGGCGTTCGCCGGGCCGTCGCCGACATCGCCGTACTTCAAGGACATAACGGTGGACGGGTCGACCGGAGACGCTACCGACAAGTGCAACATCCCGATACCGAAGGGCTGGTACGTCTGGGCTGTCTGGACCGGGGGCGACCCCGGCGCCACGGCCACGCTCAACGTCGACGGCACCAAGGGGCCCTGATGCCGTTCAAGAACTACTCGCTGACCAAGAACGGCCAATTGACCATTGGCCAGATCTTCTCCCCCGATTTCATTACCGGCGTATCGGGATGGGAGATCCGCAAGGACGGCTCAGCGGAATTCAATAACCTCGGCATCCGCGGCACGTTCAGCGGCACCGATTACGTGATCAACAGCGCCGGCGCATTCTTCTACAACGGCACGCCGGGCCCGGGAACCCTGCTGATCAGCCTTGCAACAGCAGCCGGAACCGACACGTACGGGAACGCCTACCCGCTCGGCCTCCAGGTGCTCCAGGGCATCATCTCCGGCAGCGAGTTCATGGGTACCAACTGGCTGGAAGACCCCGACGGCATGTTCATGTACGACGGACCCCCCGCCACGGGGAACCTCCTGCTGTCCGTCGCCCCGCTGCCGGGGACCGACACATTCGGGAACGCCTACCAGGCAGGTGTCTGGGCGTATTTCGGAGGCGACAGCGTCGGCCTGTTTAACCAGGGTTCAAGCCCCGCGCTCATTTTCAACCCGGTATCCGCGACCCTATCCCAGGGTGCGGAAGCGTTCGCTTTCACGACTGCTCATGGTCTGGTTACCGAGCAGGCATGGCTAGCGGTCTCGTCAGGAAAAGAATCCGGCAAGGCGGACGCGGCAATTCAGTTCGTGAGCGAGTCGTCCGACGGCACGATTCCCCCGTCGATGATTTTCGAGTTCGGGGGCGCGGACGCCGTTACGCTCACCGCGGCGAACGGGTTCACCGCGGACTCATGGCACAACATCACGCTCGACTCGGGGTGGTCCGCGTCCGTGACCCCTCAGTACCGGCTGCTTCCCGACGGGAACGTTCAGGTCCGGGGGCAGATCACGCACGCAGGCGTCACCGCGCTGACGACGATAAACAACTCAAACCCGGTCCCGGCCGCCTACCGCCCGGCAGCTACCCGCGTGTACCGTCCGCCCATCGCGGGCGACAGCGCGGGAACCGTGGAGATCACGTCGGCGGGGATCCTCGCCATGCGGGCGAGCGGGTTCACCGCGACCGCAGCATTCCTAGACGGGGAGTACAGCCTGTAAGGACCCGGAACGCGGCCCGTGCCTGACGTGCGGCCGTCTCGGTCTCCATAGCGTCGGCGGCCATACAGGACAGCTCGGTGCCGCTCTCCCTCTCCCGCAGCCCGGCAGGCGTCATGCCCTGATCCAGGAGCATAAGGCCGACGCGGTACGCCGTGGCGCCCTTCTCGTCG
>NZ_DASZKT010000148.1:0-13062 GCF_035552695.1 Actinospica sp. | reverse complement strand
GATGACCAACCTGACCTTCAGCGGCATGCGCATCCGCGACACCACCGCCGACGGCATCAACCTCCACGGCGGCGTCACCAGCTCCACCATCACCAACAACGACATCCGCAACACCGGCGACGACGGCATCGCCCTCTGGGCAGACTCCGGCATCGGCGCCGACTCCCAGGACACCATCTCCAACAACACCGTCCAGCTCCAACAGCTCGCCAACGGCATCGCGGGCTACGGCGGCAACAACAACACCATCTCCGGCAACCGCGTCGTGGACACCGGCATCACCCAGGGCGGCGGCATCACCGTTGCGCAGCGATTCACGTCGACCCCGGTCGGCCTGTACACGATCTCGAACAACACCCTGATCCGTGACGGATCGCTCGACCCGAACTGGAAGTTCGGCGTCGGCGCGCTCTGGTTCGACGCAAGCCAGGCCACGGTTTCCGGCCCGATCAACGTCAGCAACACGCTGATCGAGCAGAGCCCGTATGAGGCGATCCAATGGGTCGAAGGCACGGTCAACGGAGTCAACCTCAACGGCGTGAGCATCCAGGGCACCGGTACATTCGCGCTGCAGGAGCAGACTCCCGGATCCGCGGCGGCCACGAACGTGACCGCGACCGGCATCG
Source organism: Actinospica sp. (assembly GCF_035552695.1). NCBI lineage: Bacteria > Bacillati > Actinomycetota > Actinomycetes > Catenulisporales > Actinospicaceae > Actinospica > Actinospica sp. The sequence continues at coordinate 12,436 of NZ_DASZKT010000148.1, read as the reverse complement.
CGCAGGCGAACGCGGGCAAGGCCCCCAGCTACAGCTGCGAGGGCTCGAACTTCACCGTCACCGACAAGGGCGGCAACTCCGGGATCACCCCGACCCAGTGCAACGGCTGGCCGACCCCGGTCTTCCCGCCGTACCCCACGTCCGGCGTACAGCCCAGTCCCAGCGCGACGACCGCGACCCCGTCCGCCAGCCCGACAAGCGCGAGCCCGACGCCGACCAGCCCGAGCACCAACACCAACCTGGCCCTGAAGGCGTCGATCTCCGCGAGCAGCCACACGCAGAACTACGCGGCCACCAACGCGGACGACGGAGACACGAGCACGTATTGGGAGTCGGCCAACGGCACCTGGCCGGCCACGCTGACCGTCAACCTGGGCGCCGCGCACTCGCTGAGCTCGGTCGTCGCGGCCCTGCCGCCCTCGAGTGCCTGGCAGACCAGAACCCAGACGTTCTCGGTTCTCGGCAGCACGAACGGCAGCTCCTGGACGACGCTGGCCGGTTCGGCGGCGCGCACCTTCAACCCGTCCACCGGCAACACCGTGACCATCAGCCTCCCGTCCGGCACGAGCGAGCAGTACATCGAGCTCGACTTCACCGCCAACAGCGTGCAGAACGGCGCCCAGGTCTCCGAACTCGAAGTCATGGGCCACTGATGACCGCGACAAACCGCAAGTAGTTCCGCAGGAAGGTAGTACTGCCGTTACCAGCCAATCCGGAGGCACGACAGCGATCTAGCAGCCACATACCTTCGAGGGCAGGGGCGGTCGGCCGGCAAATGCGCCGCCGACCGCCCCGTCCGCAGCCCGGGGGCACCGCACGGCCCCCGGACCGTACCTTGGAGGTTCCTCATGGCAATCCGGCTCCTGCACGTCCGCACCGTCCGCTTCTCGATCGCCGCCGCCGCGGTGGCCGGTCTGGCCGTCGCGGCGACCGCGACCGCGACCGCGGCTTCCCCGTCGGCTCCGAGCACCGATCAGCCAGCGTCCGGCAGCGCGGGCCGACAGGCCCAGGCCAACACCAAGCTCGTGGAGTACTTCAGCGACCAGCTGTTCAACGACTTCAACCTGTCCGTCGTCGGCAAGTACGTCTCGCCCGACTACCTTCAGCACAATCCGACGGTCGGCAACGGTCCTGCGGCCCTGGAGCAGTTCGTGACGGGGGTTCACGCCCAGTATCCGAAGCTGAAGTTCACCACCATCCGCGCGGTGGCCGAGGGCGACCTGGTCTTCCTGCAGAACCAGAACGTCGTGGCGCCCGGAGCCACCCCGTTGGACGACTTCGACGTCTACCGGGTCGACAACGGCAAGATCGTCGAGCACTGGGACGTACTCGAGAGCCAGCCGTCCAGCTCTGCCAACGGCAACTCGTACGCGTCCGAGCTCAGCAAGCCGGAGAGCGACTACGCGCCGGCGAGCGTGACCGCTCAGGACAAGGGCCTGGTGCTCGACTACCTGACCGAGGTCACTCAGGACCACGAGCCGAGCGCCATCGGCCAGTACGTCGCCCCGTCGCTCTATCAGCACGACCCGACGCTCGCCAACGGGTCCGCGGCCATCGAGCAGTCCTACGCCTCGCTGCTCGCGCAGAACCCGTACTACGGCGTCCAGATCGCGCAGGTGGCCGCGGAGGGCGATCTCGTCGCCGTGCACGCGCACGTACGGGACACCCCGTCCGCTCTCGGTCAGTCCGTGGTCTACCTGTTCCGCGTCCGCGACGGCAAGATCGTCGAGGAGTGGGACTCGACGGAGAACGTGCCCGCCACCTCGGCCAACGACAACACCATGTTCTGAGCGTTCTGAGTTCTACGAATGCTGCTCGGCGAGCGTCGCGAGCCGGCCGGCCGAGGTGCTGTCCGGCTCGGCGTGGAACACGGTCAGGTACTGGCCCGAGGTGTTCGGGCAGGCACCCGGCGCGCTGAGCACGGCCAGCTTCTCGAAGGTCAGCTCGAGGGTCCCGGCGTCCGGGTGATCGAAAACGGTGGTTCCGTCGACACGAGGGCGCACATCCTGTCGTCCCCACAACGCCCGGAAGGCCTCGCTCTCGCCGGACAGGTCTTCGACGAGCCGGGACAACGTCGGGTCCCCGCCGGCGCGGGCCGCCAAGCCCAGCGCCGCGACCAGGGCCTCGGCCTCCGCGTCCCAATCCCGATACAAGCCCTTGACATCCGGGTCCAGGAACAGGACGCGCAGCAGGTTGGCGCCTGGACGATACGCCGGGGACAGCCGCTGTGCCAGCGCGTTCGCCGCGAGCACGGTGTTCAGCCGGTCGGTCACGAACGCGGGCGCCGTCGGGGACGCATCGAGCAGCCCTCGCAGCGTCGGCGAGACACCGCCGCCGGGCACGGGAGCCGGGCCCGGCAGCGGTCGGCTCAGCCGGTACAGGTGGGCCGTCGCCTCGTCATCGAGCCGCAGCGCGCGGGCCAGCGCCTCGAGGACCTGGGTGGACGGATTCTGGTTCCTGCCCTGCTCCAGCCGGACGTAGTACTCGCTGCTGATCCCGCTGAGCATCGCCAACTCGTCGCGGCGCAGCCCGGGCACCCGCCGCCGACCGGCGCCGGACAGCCCCACGCTCTCCGGCTGCGTCCCCTCGCGCCGCGCGCGCAGGAACCGGCCGAGCTCGTTACCGCCGCCGACAAGCGTTTCGCCTGGCATGCTGAATCTCCCTCGCGCCGCCCGATTACCGCCGCGAAAACAGCCTAACCCGGTGCGCCCGGCCAGGGGCCGACTGCTCCGGGTGAACGATTCCGGCGGCCCGCGCGTACCGCCGTGCATGGGAGGATCCGGCCGCAACACGCCGCGCACCGGCGCGTGGGATGACTCGTTCGCGGACTTCGAGGCGCACGGCGGGCTTCAGTTCCAGATCCGGGACGTCCGGGCGCTGGACAAGGGCACCTCGATCCGGGCCTGGCGCGGCGCCGCCGACGAATGGCACTCCGCGAAGTTCGACGCGAAGGGCGACGGGGACGCCGCCGGCACGGCCTTCCGGGATTGGAAGAACGCGCACGGCTTCTTCCAGGGTCTGCCTTACGGGCTGCGGACCCCGAAGGCGGCCGACTGGCGCGACTACCGCATGGTCGACAACGAGCGGGTGATCGTCCGCGAATCGATCGACGGCAAGGTCCGGGTCTACACGGACCCGGAGCACTTCGGCGCCGATGTGTGGAAGGAGTACGACTTCGGCTCCGTCTGGCGCCGGCGCGACTCCGTCGCCGAGCGGATCACGACCACCGACGCCAACGGATTGGCCACCACGATTCAGCGCACGAACTTCCTGGAGAAAGAGACCTTCCAGAAGCAGTGGCGGCTCACCGACGGGGCCGGCAATCTGCTGCGCTACCGCGGCATCCGGGGCGTGGTCATGGAGAAGGACACCTTCTCGGGCTGTCCGGGCGCTGGTTCCACCAGGGCGGCATCCCCGACATCGCGATCACCTTCGGCGAGAAGCTCGCCATCGACTACCTCGTCAACGACCTGCTGATGAACAAGACCGGTCTCACCGGCAGCGCCGTCGCCAAGACCCTCGCCGGGGGCCAGGACTCCGAGAGCAGCACCCAGGCCGGCTGAGAGATCGCCCGCCAGTCCGCTTCCGTTCGCCCGGCATTCAACCGATTCGAGCGCGCCCGTCACACGCTTTTCTCTAGGTTCCTGAGAGCCGGCTTAGAAGGGGAACCATGGAGACGACCGTCGCGGTGCGCGGACGCGGCATCACCAAGGTCTTCGGTGATGTCGTCGCCCTCGACCATATCGATGTGAATGTGGCGCAGGGGCAGATTCACGGGCTGGTCGGCTCGAACGGCGCGGGAAAGACGACGCTGCTCGGCCTGCTGCTCGGCCTGGCCGTCGCCGACGAGGGGCGGCTGGAGATCCTCGGCACTCCCGTGGGACGCGCGCCGGCGGCGCCGGACGGCGTGTCCGGGTTCGTCGACGGCCCCGGGCTGTACCCCACCCTCACCGCGAAGCAGAACCTTGCCGCCCTCGCCGCGCTGCGGCGCCGCGACGCGCGTGACTCGGGGACGGCCGGCAGCATGGGCATCGACGAGGTCCTGGCCCAGGTCGGTCTTTCCGAGGTGGCCGACGACAAGGTCCGCGGCTTCTCCCTCGGCATGCGGCAGCGGCTCGGCCTGGCCGCGGCGCTGCTGACCAAGCCCCGGCTGCTGGTGCTCGACGAGCCGTCCAACGGCCTCGACCCGTCCGGCAAGAGGCAGGTGCACGGCGTCCTCAACCGGCTGGCCGCCGACGGCACCACGGTGATCCTCTCCAGCCACCGGATGGACGATCTCGAAGCACTGTGTTCCGAGGTGACCATCCTGTCCACCGGCCGCGTCGTCTTCTCCGGCCCGGTGAGCAAGCTGTCCGCCGAGAACCGCGAGCTCGACTACCGGCTGCGCACCTCGGATCCGCGGGCGGCCCGCGCCGTCGCGGCGGAAACGCCCGGCATAGCCGTGATCGAGGGCTCCGAGGCCGTCGCGCGACACGACTCCGAGGTGATCGTGGTGCGCGCGCTGGTGCCGGCCCTCGACGAACTCGTGGCGCGGGTCGTGCGCGCGGACATCGCACTGCGTGAGCTAGCACCGGTGATCTCGCCGCTGGAGGCCGCGTTCCTCGCCCTCACCGAGCAGGAAGAAGAAGCCAGCCGATGACCGCGACAGTCGCCGACCCCGCCGAGGCCCCCGCCCCCGAGGTCCAGCCCGCGGCCGGCCGGCCCGTCCCGGTGAGCCGCGTGCTCCGCTTCGAGCTGATCAAGCAGTTCTCGCCCTGGCGAGTACGCGTACTGATTCTGCTCTGCGTCATCGGGCCCGCCGTGCTGATCTTCGGGATCAACCAGCAGAGCACGCTGCCCTCCGACACCCTCTTCGGCCGCTGGATGCACGCCACCGGCTGGGCCGGCTCGCTGGTCACGCTCGGCTTCGCCGGCACCTGGGCGCTGCCGCTGTTCACGTCGGCGGTGGCCGGCGACGTGTTCGCCTCCGAGGACCGCACCGGAACGTGGCGCCACCTGCTCGTCGCGGTCCGCTCGCACCGGCGGATCTTCGCGGCCAAGGCGCTGGCCAGCCTCTCGGTGCTGCTGGTGCTGGTGACCGCGCTGTTCGCCTCCAGCGTGGTCGGCGGACTGATCGCGGTCGGAGACAAGCCGCTGATAGGCCTCGACGGCCACACCCTCTCGCCCGGCGACGCCGCGGGCAAGGTCCTGCTCGCCTGGGTCTGCGTGCTCGCGCCGACACTCGCCCTCGCGGCCGTCGGCCTGCTCGGATCCGTCGCGTTCGGCCGCTCGCCGATGGGCCTGCTGCTGCCGATGATCGTCGGTCTCGGGATGCAGGTGGCGCAGATGCTGCAGATGCCCGTCGCGGTGCGCCTCGCGCTGCCGGGCTACGCCTTCATCTCCTGGAACGGCCTGTTCACCGACCCGCGGCAACTCAGCCCACTGCTGATCGCCGTCGCGGTCAGCCTCGTGTGGGCGGTCGTCGCGACCACGCTGGCCTACCTGATGTTCGTCCGGCGGGACTTCACGAATCTCACCAACGACGGCGCCGGACGCAGGGTGCTGACCCTCGGCGTGCTGCCGATGGTCGGCCTGATCGCGGTGACGACCGGCGTACTGGCCGCCGCCACCGGGGCCACCGGCTCCGGCATCGACCAGAACAAGATCCAGCAGTCGGTCGCCACGGCGTTCGCCCACCTCTACCGGCTGCAGGAACAGGAACTGCGCCGTCCCCCGGTCACCGAGGCGCAGCTGCAGACCTCCGCGTCGTGCATCAAGAGCGAAGGGCTCGTCGCGCAGGAGGGGCCCGGAAACGACTGGCGCTGCACGGTCACCTGGCACGTCCCCGGCGTCACGCTGACCGGCCAGGCCGTCTACCAGCTCGACGTCAATCCGAACGGGCGGTACATCGCCGACGGCGACGGGCCCCAGGAAGTGAACGGCTTCTTCCTGGTGCACACCGCCGACGGGGACATACCGAACCCGCTGTGGCAGTTCGACGGCAACGTCGATCTGCTTCCTACTCACTAAGGATGAGAAACCGGATGCAAGTAACTCGCCGCAAGCTGCCGAAGGGGAGCGCGTTCCACACTCCCGCCGGCCTGGGCCGCAGCCGTCTGACAAAGGTGAGTGTCGCGGCCGCCGCGCTCGTCATGACCGGGGCCAGCGTCGGCTCGGCGTCGACGCTGCAGTTCGGCACCCAGCAGGTCGGTCAGCAGACCAAAAAGGGCGAAGTCATCTCGAGCGATCAGTACATCAACCCGATCGGCACCCGGCTGGTCATCGACCAGGGCAAGATCATGGGTGCCACGGTCAGCCCGGACGGCACGCACATGGCCGCCACGGTCGCCGACGGCACCGGTTCGCTGGTCATCATCGACCTGCGCAGCTACCAGGTCGAGCAGGTCATCGGCGCCTCCGCGGGCGTGAACCTGACGATCAGCGGCAACGACGTCGGCCAGGTCGCGCCGACCTACTCGCCCGACGGCACGTCCCTGTGGCTCCCCCGTGCCAACGGCTACACCAAGTTCACGGTGGGCTTCGGCGGCATCCTGTCCAACCCGGTCGACGTCGCCATCCCGTCCGTCGGCTCGGAGCAGGCGCTGTCCGGCCGGGCCGTGTTCTCGCCCGACGGCTCGACCGTGTACGCGGCGGACAACGGCCAGAACAAGGTGCTGGCGATCAACACGACGACCGACGCCATCGAGCAGAGCTGGAACACCGGCGTGGCCCCGCGCGACATGGTCATGGTCGGCGGCAGGCTCTATGTGAGCAACGAGGGCGGCCGACAGCCGCTCGACGGCGACACGACGATGAACTCGTACGGCAGCCAGGTGGTCGCGAACCCGCAGACCGGCACGTCCGCCAACGGCACCGTCAGCGTCATCGACCCGGCGAACCCCACCGCGGCCGTCGGCAGCATCAACGTCGGCCTGCACCCGACCGCGGTCTACGCGTCCGGCAAGACGATCTTCGTGGCGAACACCAACAGCGACACCGTCTCGGTGATCGACTCCACCAAGGACAAGGTCGTCCAGACGATCTCGACCCAGCCGTGGCCGGAGGCCACGATCGGTTACGAGCCGACGTCGATCTCGCTGACCGCCGACGGCCACCTGCTGGTGACGCTCGGCCGGGCCAACACCGTCGCCGTCTACCGCTATACCTCGGCGCAGCAGCCGGCCAGCTACGTGGGCCTGCTGCCGACCGACTACTTCCCGGCCTACGTGGCCACGAACGGCAACCAGGTCGTGGTCGCCAACACCCGCGGCATCGACGCGCTGCGCCCGACCGTCGCGGCCGGCCACAACACGCACGACACCACCAGCAGCCTGACCCGCTTCACGCTGCCGAGCGACCAGGCGATCCGCGGCTACACGGGCAAGGTCTTCCAGTACAACGGCTGGACGAACAACTCCGTGAAGTACGCGTCCACCGCGTCCGCCGCGAAGCAGAAGGCCGTTCCGGTCCCCGCGGAGATCGGCGCCCCCTCGACGATCAAGCACGTCTTCCTGATCGTCAAGGAGAACCGGACCTACGACCAGGTCTTCGGCGACATGCCGCAGGGCAACGGCGACCCGACGCTGACCCAGTACGGCGAGGCGGTCACGCCGAACCAGCACGCGCTCGCGGACCAGTTCGGCCTGTACGACAACTTCTACGACGTCGGCACGAACTCCGCCGAGGGCCACAACTGGCTGATGCAGGCGGACGACCCGGAGTACACCGAGTCCTCCGCGGGCGAGTACACCCGCAGCTACGACACGGAGAACGACGTCCTGGGCCACCAGGAGTCGGGCTTCATCTGGAGCGGCGCCGCGGCCGCGGGCAAGTCCGTCAAGGACTACGGCGAGTTCGACTCGTTCGAGACCAAGCCGGCCGCCGGGACCTGGCAGAACTACTACTGCGACACGCAGCAGATGGCCGCCACCGGTCAGCCGAGCCAGTACCCGATCCAGGAGGGCTCGGCGATCCCGTCCCTCAACGCCGTGACGGTTCCCGGGTTCCCGCAGTTCGACAACTCGGTGCCGGACACGTACAAGGAGCAGGTCTGGCAGCAGGACTTCGAGAAGAACGGTCCGGCCAACCTGAACATGTTCTGGCTGTCCAACGACCACACCGGCGGCACGGCCAGCCCGACCGCCGCGGTCGCGGACAACGACCTCGCGGTCGGCCAGATCGTGGACACGATCTCGCACAGCCAGTACTGGAAGGACTCGGCGATCTTCGTTGTCGAGGACGACTCGCAGGCCGGCCTCGACCACGTGGACGGCCACCGCGCCCCAGTCGAGATCATCAGCCCGTATTCCGTCCACAGCACCGTGAACGACCAGTACTACTCGCAGATCATGATGGTCCGCACCATCGAGCAGATGCTCGGGATCCACCCGATGAACCAGCTCGACTCCGCGGCCACGCCGATGTACGGCGCCTTCACCTCGACGCCGAACTACACGCCGTTCACCGCGGTGCCGAACCAGACCTCGCTGACCCTCGGCGTGTCGCCGCAGCCTTCCTGCGGCGCGAACGTGCCGGCCGGTCAGACGACGGCGACCGTGGCCAAGGCCGACGTGGCCGCGACGGCCGTCCCGGCCGCCGAGCAGTCCGTGGCCGCGCAGTGGAAGACCTGGGCCTCGCAGCAGCGCCTGACCGGCCCGAACGCCGTTCCGGACTACGCCGACCCGGAGCAGATGAACCGGTACACCTACTACCAGACCACCGGCTGGACCAAGGCGTACCCGGGCGACAAGAAGATCTACGCGCCCAACGACGTCCCCGGCGCGTTCATCCCGTCGGCTGACAGCGAGGGCTGACATTCCGCGTTAACCAGTTGGTGCCCGGGTCTGATCTCAGACGCGGGCACCGCTGTTTCGGGCCCCCGACGCCGGGAAAACTGGGACTTGAGGGGCAGGTGGTCGCGTACATGGCGGACGTCGAGGTCGTCGCGGAGCACGGAATCGGAGCGCTCAGCACTCCTTCGTGGGAGGAGCTCACGGCGGCGGAGGGGAGCGTCTTCCAAACCGGGCGCTTCCTGCGGGCCTGGTGGCTCGACCGCTCGGCCAAGAACCCGCAGTCCCGGCTCGTGACGACGAAGGTCATCGAGGGCGAGCGCGTCGTGGGAATCTGCGCGTTCGAGCTCGATGCGCACGAGTTGTCCTTCGCCGGCGGTCGGGACGTGGTCGACTACCTGGGCCCGGTCGCGCTCCCCGGGCACGAGAAGGAAGTGGCCGCCGCACTCGCCCGCTGGATGTTCGACGAACTGCCCTGGTCACACGCGCATCTCGCCGGATTGGTCCACGACGACGCGGTGGCTCAGGCGATCACCGACGCGGTGACGCGCCTCGCACCCGACGCGATCGTCGAGCCCTACGACCGTGCCCCTCGCATCGAGGAGGCTCCGCAGGGCTATCTGCAGCTTCTGAACTCGAAGCGCCGCGCGGACGTGCTGCGTAAGCGCAATCGCCTCATCGAGGTCGCCGGCGACCTCGATGTCGTCGATTCGACGCCCGAGACCCTGCCCGAGGCGCTGGAACGGCTCCTCGCCTGGAAGGCCTGCTCAAGCCCTGCGACGAACGAATTCGTGGCCGAATACGGCCCCTTCGTGCGGACCCTGGCATCGGACCTCGCCGCCGTGGACGCCGCGCGCGTCGTGGAACTCCACGCCGGTGGCAGGCCGGTCGCGTCAGCCATCATCTTCCGCCACCGGAACACGGCCTACATATACAACATGGCCTACGACATGACGCTCTCCGCCGGAGACCAGGGAGCCCTGGCCCCCGGCGTCGTGCTGGTGTCCCTGCTCATCGAACGCAGCCTCACGAGCGGGCTGCGGTTCGACTTCCTCAAGGGTGCCCAGGACTACAAGCTGCGCTTGGGCGGCGTGCCGGTCGACCTGATCGGCATCACCGTCGAGCGCTGAGTCCCCGGCAGAATCCCTTCAGCCGACCGTGCGCCGGCTGACTTTGAGCTTGCGGACGTCCGTTTCGCTTCCCTCCAGCCCGAAGCTGATGATGCGCTGGGGATGGACGCGGATGATCGCGCCGTCGAAGCCCCCCTGCGGACCCGCGGAGTAGGCCGAGTCGGTCGGTTGCGCGATCGCCTCGCCGCGGCCACGGATCTCCAGGCAGCGCGGCAGCCAGGGCTCGAGCGAGGCGAGGTCGTCGATCACGAACGCGACCCGGCCGTTCTCCGCGACGTTGCGGAACTTGCGGCTCTCCGCCATCCCGTGCCCGGCGATGTCGATCGTGCCGGTCGCGGCGTTGTAGCGGAACCCGACAGGGCTGACCTGCAGCGTGCCGTCGGGCTGCGCGGTGGCCAGCCGACCGAGTCGCTGACCTGACAGGTATTCCAATTCGGTCTCGGTGAACAACGGTCGGCCTTTCCCGTGTGACGGACGGTATGCCGGTGTCGCGATGCGCGGGACTCCGCGTACCGGACTCGGCGGGTCAGCCCAGTTCGCGCAGCCGCGGAACGACGTCCTCGGCGAACTGGGTCAGGAAGCGCTCCTGGTCGTCGCCCGGGCCATGGAAGACCAGATGGGTGAAGCCCGCCTCGATGTACGGCGCGAGCCCGGCGACGGCCTCGTCCGGGTCGGACGCGACGATCCACCGCTTTGCCACCTGCTCGATCGGCAGCTCGTCGGCCAGCCGCTCCATCTCCACCGCGGAACCCACGCTGTGCTTCTGCTCCTGGGACAGCGAGAGCGGCGCCCAGAACCGGGTGTTCTCCAGGGCGAGCTTCGGGTCGCGGTCGTAGGAGAACTTCACCTCGAGCATCCGATCGACCGCGGCCGGGTCGCGCTGCGCGGCCTCGGCGCCCTCGGTCACGGCCGGCAGCAGCTTCTCGGTGTACAGGTCCATGCCCTTGCCCGAGGTGCAGATCATGCCCTCGCCCACCCGGCCCGCGTACTTGGCCATCTGCGGGCCACCGGCGGCGATGTAGATCGGCACCGGCTTCTCCGGCCGGTCGTAGATCACCGCGTCGACCAGCTTGTAGTACTCGCCGTCGAAGCTGACCTCCTCGCCGGTCCACAGCTTGCGCATCAGGGTGATGGCCTCGCGCAGCCGGGCGAAGCGCTCCTTGAAGTCCGGCCATTCGCGGCCGGAGACGGCGACCTCGTTCAGGTTCTCCCCGGTGCCGACCCCCAGCATCATCCGATCGTCATACAGCAGCGCCATCGTCGCGAACGTCTGCGCGATGACCGCCGGGTTGTAGCGGAACGTCGGGGTCAGCACGCTGGTACCGATCTGCACCCGGTTCGTGCGCTCCCCGACCGCCGCCATCCACGCCAGCGCGGACGGCGCGTGCCCGCCGTTGTGCCGCCACGGCAGGAAGTGATCCGACACGACGACGCTGTCCAGGCCCACCTGTTCGGCACGCACCGCGTACTCGACCAACGCACGCGGCGCGAACTGCTCCGCGGATGCCTTGTAACCGATCGTCAGGCTCATTCGTTCTCCCGCTCATGACGGAGTGCAGTCTCGCTTGTCTCACTTGAAACTGTACTCACTAGATCGCGGATAACGCCCGCGGCTCGTGTTCAGAGCGTCCGGACACGCAGCACGCCGGTCAGCATCGGGAGGGTGAACTCGCCGCGCGCGGTCTCCGGTCTGCTCGCGAGGAAGGCGCGGATCCGGCCGAGCGCGGCCTCTTGTTCCCGTTCCGGCAGGACCAGCACTCCCGCGCGCGTCGCGAGCGTCGCGACCAGGGCGTCGGCGGTGCGACGCTGCCCGTGCCGGAACTCGGCCCGCTCAGGCGAGCCGAATCGGGCGACACCACTCTTCGGAAGGTGCATGTCCGTCGTCGCGGCGCGCCAGTTGCTCAGCGTGTCACGCGGGCCGATGGCGACGCTCCCGCTGACCCGCTCGAGTTCGGCGATCCAGTCGACCCGATCGTCCATGACGTTCCACAAACCGGCCAGGATGCCTCCGGGCGCGAGGACTCTGGCTATCTCCGGCCCCGCGCCAGCCATGTCGAACCAGTGCATCGCGTTACCGGCCAGCACGGCGTCAACGGACGCGCCCGGCAGCGGTATCGCCTCGGCGCTGCCCGGCAGAGCACGTACATCCGGCAGCGCGCGCCGCAGCTCGGCCAGCATCGCCGAGTCGGGTTCGACCGCGATGACGTCGGCGCCCAGCGCGACCAGCGCGGCGGTCAGCTTGCCCGTTCCAGCGCCGAGGTCGAGCACCCGTAGTCCGGGCGCGGCCTCGAGTGCCCAACGCACCGCAGCATGCGCGTAATCCGGACGGTGCTCGGCGTACGCGGCCGCCGCTGCGCCGAACGACGAGGAGTGAAGTAGCCGTTCGTCCTGTTCCAGGCGGCTACCCTACGCAGAGCAGCTAGCGCGCGGCGTTCTTGATGAACTCGCTCTCGTGCTCCGGTGTGGGCTTGGCGCCGGCGAAGTAGCTTCCGCGCAGGTGGCGGCGGGTGGCGTGGTCGTCGGTGGCGCGGGTCGCGG
>NZ_DASZKT010000147.1:0-2708 GCF_035552695.1 Actinospica sp. | reverse complement strand
GGGCTTCACGCGGGAGGACTTCGCGCGGATGAACGTCAACGGCTCGGGCATCTCGATGGGCCACCCGGTCGGGGCCACGGGCGGACGCATCCTGGCCACCCTCTCCCGGGAGATGCAGCGCCGCGGCGCCCGCTACGGGCTCGAGACCATGTGCATCGGCGGCGGCCAGGGACTGGCCGCGATCTTCGAACTGGCCTGACGTGACCCGGGTCACCTGAATTTTTCGCTGATCAACGGTGCGAGACGATCACTGCCTGGGTAGGGCACGGGGCGGAGTGGGCGAAGTTGTGAAGGAGTAGCCCGGCATGACAAGTTCCGGAATCGATCCCGCTGTTAATTTAAGCGCCCCGACGGAAGTTTCGAGCGGCCCTCCCGCATGGTGCTCGGCGCGCAATCCGCTGATCGCCGGGCCGACCTGGTTGGTCGGCTACGCCTTGGGTCGGACGGTTCGGCTGTCGCGAGCCGCGCTGCACCTGTTGCTGCGGGACGGATCCTGGCTGGACCTGTCCGCGCGGCCCGCGTGGACCGAGCTGTCCGATGAACTGTCCCGAGCGGTTGCGGGGCGGACCGGCCCCGCGAACTGGCCGCGAACCGGCTGAGCAATCTGGCAGGCAATCAGGCCGCGGCCCGGATCAGGGCGGCGCCCAACCTCGACAGGTCGTCGGTGCCCGCCAAGTCGCGCAACGCGCGGGTCGAGGAAGGCAGATCGAGGCCACGGGCGGCGTCGCGCACCTTCTCGTCGACGTAGGGACGCAGCCACGGCCAGACCGCCTGCGCCTCGCGCAGGTAGATGTGCGCGCCGGTCGGGCCGATGCCGGGAATCTGCTGCAGCGCCTCGGCGACGCGGTGGGGTTCTTGGCCCGCGTCCTGGGCCAATCGGCGCAGGTCACCTCGGTGGTTGTCCAACAACCACTGCGCGGCCTCGCCGAGTCTGGTCGCGGTGCTCTCGTCGTAACGGCGGTAGTGCCCGCGGGTCAGCGCGTCGACGCGATGCTGCCAGGTCGCGGCGTTCATCCGCCGCGGCGTCCGGTATCCGGCGCCGAGCAACTCACGGGTCCCGGCCACCGCCAGATCGGCGCTGATCGGCTTGCTCAGCAAGGTGACCAGCACCAGCAACTGATACAGCGGCGCGGGCTTGTCGCGCAGCCGGATCCCGACCTGTGCCGCGTAGGTGATGCCGTGCTCCTCGAGCAGTTCGTTCACGCGCTTGCGGTCGGTCGTGCCTGTCATCGCTCACCTTCATTACCGTCTGGTCGCCTGCTCGGCCACCCGGTTTCCGGTCCCCGAACGCCGTGGGGCTCAGGCCCGCCGGGTGTGCTCCGGGGACGTGCCGTATGTGCGTCGGTAGGCGGTGGCGAACCGGTCGGCTCGGGAGAAGCCCCACCGCAGGGCGATGTCGCGCACCGCGTCGGAGGTCTCGGGATCGGCGGCCGCGAGTTCCCGGTGCGCCGCCTCGAGCCGGGTCCGGCGCAGGTAGGCGATGGGGGTTGTCTCCAGGTGCTGGTGGAACGCCGCGCGGATCGCGCGCGGCGAGGTCCCGGCGGAGTGCGCGATGTCGGTCAGGTTGATCGGCAAGGAGATGTTGGCGTCGATGAAGGCTACGGCTCGGCGAACGGCGGCGGGGTGGACGGAGCCCGGACCGGGAACGTATCCGCGGGTCATCGTGGTGTTCGGGAACGTCGTGACGATCGCCGTCAGGATGGTGTCCACGACCTCCCGGTTCACCAGTGGATTGGCCAGCACGCTGTCCGTGGCGCGCAGTTCGTGGTACGCCATTGCCGCCAAGGCCGCGTAGACCTCGGCGCCGCGCGCCGACACAGGGGCCGCTCCGGTGAACTGCAGTGGCATCCCGCCGTCGAGGCCGAACAAGGCCGCGGCGCTGCGCCCCACCTCGGACCACGGCAGTCGGAGAAGCAGCAGGTCGGTGTCGGTCCACTCGGCCGCGACCGACTCGTGCTGCGGGCACAGCACGGTGTCCCCGCGGGTGGCGGAGATCTCGCCCGCATGCGGCATCCGGTGGCGCACCTGGCCGTCCAGGTAGGTGCCGAGGCACAGCTGCACCGGCGGCTCGACCTGGGCGCTGCCAGGTAACCCCGCGACGGCCAACCGGTCGAGCCCCAGGACGCCGGCCTCGGCCGCCTCCACCCGGAGTCGGCCTGGGCCGCTCCCTGCGGTGTGCCGTGTCAGCACCCGTGCGTACTTCTGGTCCACGAGGTCGAGAGCTTCGTCGGCGCTTTCGGCGAAGAACGCGGCGCGTCTGATGAAGACGTCCATGCCGATGGCCTTCCCGAGCGCTGGGTGGCGAACCCTCCAGGTGTGAGCCGTGGGCCAGGCCCGGCTCGACGATCTGACATCAGGTCAGAAACGCGGGAATTCATGTCTTCGCCGGCGACGGGTAGACCCCTCACAACGGTTCTGACCGCCGGCAGACGGCAGTCGGAATTTCTGGATCTTTCCCGTAGCGCCCCAGGAGGTTCGTCTTGTCCACCGACGCCATTGTCATGCTCCGTGAGGACCACAAGGAGATCCGTCGGCTGTTCCGCGACGTGCGGGCGCTCGGTCCGGAGGCGACGGCGTCCAAGGCCCGCCTGGCGCAGCAGATCCTCGAGGCGCTCACGGTCCACACCTACATCGAGAACGAGATCATGTACCCGCGGATGCGCAAACTCGTGCCGGACGTCGACGCGGAGATTCTCGAGTCCTATGAG
>NZ_DASZKT010000146.1:0-17394 GCF_035552695.1 Actinospica sp. | reverse complement strand
GTGCCCGTAGAGCGGATCCTGTTCGTACGAGGTCTTATAGCAGGTCACGTTCCGATTCGTGCCGAGTTCGCTGGACTCGAAGCGGATCCCGCGGAAGCACGTGTTCGCGCCGAGGAAGGCGACATTGGTACCCGCGTCGCGCGCCCCGGTGACGCTCTGACGCTGCTGCGGAGTCCAGTATTCGTCGTGGCCGAGCGAGAAGATCGCGGCGGCGCCGCTGAGCACGCTCGGGTCGTCGCGCACGTCGATGCCCGTGGTGTACGCGACCGGCAGGCCGAGGCGTTCCGCCCGCACGACCGCCGCCCACTCGTACACCAGGAACTTCTCCGCGCCGACGTCGTCGTACGGCCGGTCGAAGCTGACGGCGAGCGATCGCGCGTCGTAACTCCCGTTAGGCCCCTGATAGAGGCTGTAGCCGCCCCACAGGTTGTAGGCCTGCCATGTCGCGGCCGCGTGCATCAGCAGCAGTTTGCCCTTCGCACTAGCCGACCGCACGATCATCGGGACGTAGCGCTGGTAGCCGTTCGCCGCGTCGAGCCGCAGCAGATACGCGCCCTCGGGCCAGCCGTGGGGCCCGCTGCCTGCCCCGAGGGCGGCGTCGACGAGGAATGGTCGGTCAGCGCGAAGCCGGCTCCAACGCCGACCGCCCCGATCGCGCCAGCTGCCGCCGCGCCGATTACGACGCGACGATTGGGGCCGCGTCCTCCGTCGTGATCCGCGCTGGCCCGGCGCCTTTCGCTCACGGCGTCGTAGTACCCGTCAGATCAGGGCCCGAAGTGGTGCTGCGGGCCGACGCCGCGCTGCGAGCTGAAACCGTCCGCGACGTGCGCGGCGAGCTCCAGGTACGCGTCCGCCGTGGCGGGCTTCAGGTACTCCAGGTCGACCTCGGCGCCGGTGGCCAGGTGCGAGTCGTAGGGCACCGAGACCACGGCCCGGCAGCGCGCCGCGAAGTGCGCGACCAGCTGGGAAAGGTCGATCTCCTTGGAGGCCGGGCGGACCGCCGAGATCACCGTGATCGAGCGGCGCACCAGGTCCTCGAAGCCGTGCGCGATCAGCCAGTCCAGCGTGGTCGAGGCCGAGTTGCCGCCGTCCACGCTGGGGGTGGCGACGACGATCAGCTGATCGGCCATCGTCAGCACGCCGCGCATGGCCGAGTAGAGCAGGCCGGTGCCTGAGTCGGTGAGGATTATCGAGTACTGATTCTGCAGCGCCTCGATGATCCGCCGGTAGTCCTCGTCGTTGAACGTGGTCGAGACGGCCGGGTCGACGTCGTTCGCCAGCACCTCGAGCCGGCTCGGGGCCTGCGAGGTGAAGCGGCGCATGTCCACGTAGCTGCGGATGTTCGGCAGCGCCTGCAGCATGTCCCGGATCGTCGCGCCGGTCTCCCGGCGCACCCGGCGGCCAAGTGTGCCGGCGTCCGGGTTGGCGTCCACCGCGATGACCCGGTCGCCGCGGTTCCAGGCGAGCGTCGCGCCGAGGGCCGTGGTCGTCGTGGTCTTGCCGACGCCGCCCTTGAGCGAGATCACCGCGACCCGGTAGCAGCCGAGCAGCGGCGTGCGGATCCGGTCGAGCTGCTCCTGCCGCGCGGACTCGGCCTTGCCCGGCTTCACCTTGATGACGCCGCCGCTGACCGAGCGCACGGTGCGCCGCCAGCCGGTCTTCGCCACCGGCTCGGCCCGGCGCACCAGGCGCTCCGAGCTGAGCTCCTGCGAGGCCTGGAAGCCCAGCGGGGTGGCGAGCCCGGAGCCGTAGGACTGGCCGGACTGGGTGTATCCGGCGCCGGCGGCCGGCGGCATCTGCTGCGTCGGGAAGTGCTGCGCGGGGTTCTGGCCGGACTGGCCGGGCGGGCCGTACTGCGGATAGCCGTACGGCTGCTGCTGGGGTTGCTGCTGCGGTTGCGGTTGCGGCTGCTGTTGCTGCTGGGCCTGCTGCGGCGAGTAGAGCGGCTGCTCGGGCTGCTGCTGCGGCACCGGCGCGTTGAACACCGCGAACGGCTGCTGGGCCTGCGGCTGCTGCTGTGGCGCGTTGATCGGAGCCTGGTTGATCGGCGTGGGCGGCGCCGGGTGCGGCGGCTGCGGACCGGGGAACTGCGACGCGGGCGCGGGCAGGTGCGGCGGACCCTGCTGCGCGGGCGGCGCCGGAGGCGTCAGCGGCGCGGGCAGATGCGGCGCCTGCTGCGGGCCGGGACCCTGCGCCGGCGGCAGCGCGGCCTGCGGCCTCGGCGGCTGCGGAGCGGTCGGCTCGGGCTTGGACTCCGGCGCGGCGGGTGCGGGCGGCGGGGCCGCGGCCTGCCACACGCCGGGCGCGGGCGGATCCACCGGAAGCTCGCTGGAACGCCCCGCTCCGGACAGCGGGTCGGCGGACGAACCCGGTCCCTGCGACGGGACGTTGCCACCGGAAACCGGCGGCGGAGGCGGCAGCGCGGGACCGGGCGAGCCGGCCGCGGCCTGCGGCGGCCCGGCCTGCGGCCTGTTCGGCGCGGGTACCCCGCTGTTCGGGATCTGCGGCGGGGGCGGTAGCGAAGGGCCGCCGTGCGCGGGTACCCCGGTGTTCGGGATCGGCGGGGGCGGCGGAAGCGAGGGACCCGCCGACGGCCCACCCGCGTGCGGAGCCGGAGGCGGCGGGGTCGGACCAGGCTGCTGCGCGGGCGCGCCGCTGTTGAGTACCGGCGGCACCGGCGGCGGGGGAGTCAGCGGCATGGGACCGCCGCCCGGCACCTGCGGACCCTGCGGCGGCGGCAGCACCGGATTGCCGACGGACGGCAGCGGCGCGGCGGCCTGCCCGTGCTGCTGCGGATTCGCTCCGGGCGGCGGCATCAGCGGAGCGCCGGCCGGCGGCGGCAGCTGGATCGGCCGGCCGACGGGCGGCGGCGGGGGAGCGCTCATCCCCGCGCCCTGCCCCTGCTGCGGCCCCGAACCGTCACCCTGCTGCGGCCCCGGACCGTCACCCTGCTGCGGCCCCTGCGCCGGATTCGGCTGCTGCGGGGCCGGGGGCTGCGCCGCGGGCGGCTGCGGGGCGGCGGGCGCCCCGGTACCCCCTTGGCGATACCAGTCCGGGGTCGTGTAGACAGGGCCTGTCCAGCTGTCTTCCTCCGGCCCGTCGCCGTACCCGTTCTCGCCGCTCACGCCGCTTCCATCCCTCTGTGTCGCCTTCCCCTGACGCCCTACGGTAACCGGATCGCGGTCGTTCCGGAAAACAGTCGTCTGACTCGCTCCCGGCCCGGGGTCAGCGCGAGCCCGCTCAGTCCATCCGGCGGGGCGTGCCGAGCAACCCGGTCTCGTCCCGCGTCGGCGCCGAGAACACGTACTGCCGGCCGTGCCGCGCCGTCCACAGCGCCAGCTCGGGCAGCAGGGTCGGCAGCGCCGCCACGTCCTGCGGGCCGAGCCGGAACAGCCGCGCGGCCACCTCGGCCTCCTGCGGGGAGACCTGCTGGATCGCCACGTAGTCCGAGGTGATCAGGTGGCCCGCGTACGACGGGTCGAGGAACGGCACCAGGGTCAGCGTCGTCATCCAGGACGTCTTCGGGGCCGAGCTGCGCGGCGGCCGGGCGCCGGCGTCCCTGAGCAGCAGCACCGGGGACGCGGCGGTGGCACCGAGGTTGCCCACGCGCCGCACCGGAACCACGGCGATCACCTGCTGCCCGCCGCCCGCGTTCTGCGCCAGCGGGGCCCACAGCTGCGGACGCGCGGTCTCCACGACCACCCGCGCCCCGGTCGCCGTCGCCCGCAGCGCCAGCAGTTGCGCCAGGTACGCGCCGCCGATCAGCGCGATGTCCACGGCCTTCGGCTTGAACATACCGAGCACCGCGGGACGGCTGCCCTGGTCGGTGCCGATCACCACGCCGTCGTCGCCGACCGGCAGGGCGAGCGCGCCGAACTCCTCCGGCTCCAGGATGT
The DNA here is from genome assembly GCF_035552695.1 of Actinospica sp. Taxonomy (NCBI): domain Bacteria; kingdom Bacillati; phylum Actinomycetota; class Actinomycetes; order Catenulisporales; family Actinospicaceae; genus Actinospica; species Actinospica sp. The sequence goes on along the minus strand of NZ_DASZKT010000146.1, from coordinate 13,498 downwards.
GCTTCTCCAGCTGCGGGCCGCGCGCCGGGATCAGCCGCAGCTCGTTGCCGCGGTCCGGACGGGCCGCCACGACGACGCGCGGCTCCGGCGCGGTGGCCCGCGCGGCGGCCCGGCGCGGCGCGTAGGCGGACGGTGCTGAGTTCGACATCTGCTACTCCCCTCCCAGCGGGACGGTGGCGACCAGTCCGGGCAGCTGCTCCCCGTCGAGCCGGGTCAGGCCCGCGCCGGCCTGGCCGGCCCGCGCCTCGAGCTGCTTGCTCGACTCGTTCAGCTGGTTCTCCGAGCCCGCCGCGATCCGCACGAAGCAGCTGAACGCGACGGAGTCCCCGGTGCCCCGGCTCAGGTTCACCGCGACGCTGGTGCCCAGTGCGGGCAGCGAGCTCACCGAGGCGAAGAAATCAGGGCTCGTGCGCGCCGAGAGCGTCGGCGGCTTGTCCAGCCAGTACGTCGTGTGCCAGCTGCCGTCGCAGCGCCAGTACCGCTTCGTCTCCTCGGTGCGCCGGTGCGCGGCCGCCGTGGGGTTCACCGCCACCTGGCTGATCATGCACGCCGTGCCCAGCGCGGTGATCAGCTCAGGCTCGCTGAGGATCGTCGCCTCGAAGCCCGCGCCCTCGATCTGGCTGGCCACCCGCTGAACCGCCGTCAGCAGCGCGCGCTGCGCTCCGGTCCGGCCGCCGCCGCGCGCCTCGACCGCGCCGTGCGCCGCCTCCGGGTCGAGCCGCACCGCGGCCCACGTCGTGCGCTGCGCCGGAACGTCGGCGCCGATGCTCTGATACGACCGTGCCGACAGCGACTGGCGCGGCAGGTGCGGCGCCGGGGCCGGACGCGAGTGCGAGATCAGCTGCACGCTGGCGACCGGGACCTGAGTGTCCGACAGGGCCGCGGCCACCGCGCCGACCGGCAGCGGATGCGACTGCCGGGGCTCGCGCAGCGGCTCGTCGCGCGAGTCGAGCTGGATGACGGCGGTCAGGAAGGTCCCGTCACCGATCACGCCGACCGGCTCGCCGCCGCGGGTGGACACGGTCGCGGTCTTCAGCGCCGGGAAGGTCTCCCGCAGCGGCGCCAGCGCGGACTCCCCGCTCGCCGGCCGCTGCTGGTCGTGCCGGTCCTTGAAATCCCCGCGCACCTGCCGCGCGGCGCCGAGCCAGCGTCCCCGGCTGCCCCCGATCGCTCCGATCACGCACAGCAGCGCCACCGGCCCGGTGCCCGCGATCACCACCGGCTTGTGCATCAGGAACGGCACCGCGGCCAGCGCCGCCGCCGCCTCGATGAGGATCAGCCGGATCAGCGGGACCGAGCCGATCCGGCCGGGACGCGGGTGGAAGCCAGGGGTGACCTGGACGCCGACGGGCCGGCGTCCCTCCGCCGCGGGCGCGGGTGCCGCCGCGCGCGGTTGAGTGCGTGCTGTCGCCATCTGTGTGCGCCTGCCCCCTCGTGATGAGCGCGAAAAGTCCTTACTCCGCAGCCGTATGGTACGCGCGGATCCGGGTCCGGAAACAGCCCCTCGTGCCCCCGACGTGCCCGGTCCGATCGTGCCGCCGTTACTGTACTCTGTTTCGCACGCGTGCTCTCGCCATCGGGGCGCGGGGGTCCGAGGGGAGATATGGGGCAGTGGCGACTCGCAAGGATCAACTGGACGCGTTCAATTTCGCGCGGCGGCGCATGGTCGCGAATCTGGTCGTGCCGACGGCGACCGGAAGCGACGAGGGCGCGCCCCGGCCGGTGAAGACGTTCGCGACCTCGATCATCCTCAGCGCGCTCGCCGTGGTCGCCGTGATGGTGCTCGGAGTGTTCAAGCCCTCCGCGCCGAACGGCTGGCAGAACGGTCTCGCCGTCGACTCGAGCACCGGCGCCGCGTACATCACGCAGAGCGGCGAACTGCACGCGGTCTACAACATAACCTCGGCCCGGCTGATCCTCGGCACGAACTTCTCGAAGTACGACGTACCGGACTCGACACTCAACAACTCGGGTGTCACGATCGGCTCCCCGGTCGGCATCCTCGGCGCCCCGGAGGACGTGCCCTCCTCCTCGAACATGGGCCTGACCCAGTGGTCGTTCTGCCAGAACGAGGTCCTCGCGAACGGCGCCAGCACGTCCACCGGCCAGAACTACCTGGAGGTCGGCTACGCGCCGAGCTCCTCGACCACCGTGTGGACGAGCAAGAGCGCCGCGGCGCTGATCGTGCACGACAACGCCGACGACGTCTACCTGATCGACGGCGACTACCGGTACTTCATCGGCAACGACACGACCCAGAAGACGTACGTCCAGGACATCCTCGGCGCGGTCAACGAGGGCACGGCGATGACGAGCGACACGACCGGATTCTGGGTCTCCGACGCCTGGCTCAACGTCTTCACCAAGGGCGACCCGCTCACCTACCCGAAACTCTCGGACCTGGGCGACGGCGTCACCGCCTCGTCCCAGCCGGGCAACACGGTCGGCGAATACGGTGCGCTCAAAACGTCCTCCTCGGCGGGCGGCGCGGTGCAGACCGCGAACGGCGTCCTGCAGCTGACCCCGTTCGAGTACGACCTGTACACGGCCAACGGCGACCTGACGACCAAGCACATCAATCCGTTCCCCTCGAACACGCTGAACCTGTCCGCGATCAACGCGGCGAACAAGGGCGGCGCGCCCCAGGCTTCGACCACGTTCGAGTCGAGCACCGACGGCTCCAACTGGCCGGTGCTGCCGCCGAGCCTCTACGGCACGGACACGAGTTCGGCGACGACCGCGAACATCTGCGTGGGCTACAACGGCCAGAGCGAGAACAACGTTCCGGCCCTGACCACCTGGACGAGCTCGGCATTGCCCTCCGGCGCGGACAACGGCTCGTTCGGCGTCCCCCAGTCGGGCGGCAACCTCTTGGCAGGCGTCGTCCTGGTCAAGCCGGGCTACGGGCTGATCGCGAAGTCCTCGAGCGGCACCGAGTACCTGATCGAGGACTCGGGCTTCCGCTATCCGCTCGGCAGCGGCGTCGTGGCCGTCGCCGGAGCCACCGCCTCGGCTTCCGCGTCCGCGTCCGCGTCGGGTTCCGGCAACTCCAGCTGCGCCTCCAACTCGAGCTCCGGCTCGGGATCGAGCTCGAGCTCGAGCTCCGGCCAGACGGTCACCGCGGTCTGCCAGCTCGGCTACTCCCAGGTGAAACCGGAGACGCTGCCGCCGACGTGGATCAACCTGCTCCAGGGCGGCGCCGAGCTCAATCCGGCCGCGGCGGGCAAGTCCCCGCAATCAGGCAGCTGAGACGGGAGACCACGGCACCATGAGCGCCTTCCGGAAGACCCGCTACGCCGCGGCGGCCACCGTACTGGCGTGCGGCACCGGGCTCGGCCTCCCGGCGGCCGCCGCGGCGGCCGCCACCGGCCTCGCGGCGTCGCAGGCCTCGAGCAACTGCACCTCCGCCAACGTGACGGTGGACAAGAACCAGGCCGATACGCCCTGGGAGATCCAGGCCGCCAATCCCGGGCACCTGACGAACCTGCAGGGCAACCAGCTCGACGGCACCGGGGTCAAGGTCGCGGTCATCGACACGGGCATCCAGAGCCAGGGCCAGCTCAACGCGGGCGGCGGCACCGTGCTCAACGGCGAGTCCACCGGCCCCGACGCGGACGACGACGGCCACGGCACGATGGTCGCCTCGATCATCGGCGCGCAGAAGGCGGCGGGCGTCAACGGCATGCAGGGCATCGCCCCCGGCGTGCAGCTGCTCTCGCTCCGCGAGGCCGGATGCAACGCCGCGCAGGGCAGCGGCAACACCGAGGACGCGATGGCGCAGGCGATCACGGACGCCGTCGGCGAAGGCGCCACGGTCATCAACATCTCGCAGGACGGCTACGACCAGGACCCCAAGCTGCTCGCCGCCGTGCAGTACGCGTACAGCCAGGGCGTGGTCATCGTGACCTCGGCGGGCAACCAGGGCGACCGGGACACCACCGACAACAACGGCACCGACTACGGCGTGAACCCGCGCACCTATCCGGCCTCGTACCCGGACGTGCTCGCGGTCGGCGCGGTGGACCAGTACGGCACGGTGGCCACGTTCTCCGAGTCCGGCACGGCGAAGAACACGTACTTCGTCGGCGTGGTCGCCCCGGGCGTCGGCGTCGGCGGCCTGCTGCAGAACGGCAAGATCGCGGTCGACGACGGCACGAGCTTCGCGTCCCCGTACGTGGCGGCCGAGGCCGCGCTGATCATCCAGGAGCACCACTGGACCTCCAGCGGCGACCGCACCCCCGCGCGCGCCTACGAGGTCATCAAGACCATCGAGGCCACCGCGGACGGCGACGGCGCGTACAGCCCGTCGCTCGGCTGGGGCGAGGCCGACATCCAGAACGCGCTGAACGCGACCGTCAGCGACTCGCTGGCCGCCTCGAGCGGCCCGATCAGCGGCCTGACCCCGATGCTCGGCATCGGCCCGAACGCGGACGGCCAGGCCGCCGCGACGAGCCAGCAGGTTGACAAGACGGTCGTCAAGCCCTACGTGGCCACCGCGGGCAACCACGAGGCCGAGAACCAGCAGCGCTGGGCCTACATCGCCCTCGCCGCCGGCCTGCTCACCGCCATCGTCGCCCTCGCCGCCGCCGCCGTGGCCCGCGACGCCGCCCGCCGCCGCGGCGCTACCCAGCTGTAGCCGCCGCGCCGTAGCCGCCGCGCCCTTCCGTGTGAGAAGTGGCCTTGGCCGGCCCGCGTGAAAAGTCCTGCACGTCGCAGCGATGAGTTTCGGCGACCCGATCAGTCCAACCAGTAGCATCGGGCAAAACTGGAGGTGTTGGGCGTGCGAAAGATCGTCGTGTACGAACTGTCGTCCCTCGACGGCGTGGCCGAGGCCCCGGATGAGTTCTTCGCCGACTGGGACGAGGCGATGGACGCCAACCTCGCCGCTGTGATCGCGGCACAGGACGCGGTCATTCTCGGCCGCCGTAGCTACACCGAGTGGGCGCAGTTCTGGCCGAGCAGCCAGATCGAGCCATTCGCGTCATTCATCAACGGGGTCGCGAAGTATGTCGCGACGTCGACGCCGCTTGACCGAGATTGGGCCAATGCGACGGCGATCGAGGGTGGGCTGGTCGAATTCGTTCGGGATCTCAAGCAGCAGAGCGGAGGCGAAATCGGCGTCCACGCGAGTATCTCGGTCGCTCGGTCGCTGCTCGCCGCTGACGTCGTCGACGAACTCAGGCTCGTGATCGCGCCGCGCATCGTCGGCCGTGGACAACGGCTCCTCGAAGGTTTGCCGCCGATCCGGCTCGAGTCGATCCGAAGCGACATGTCGCCGACCGGCTACCTGCTCGTCGACTATCGCGTCACTCGTTAAGAGGAACGGGTTAAGCGGAACGGGCCCGACCGGATCACTCCGGTCGGGCCCGTTCCTTCCCTCTTACAGCACCGGCGGGCTGAAGGCCGTCTGCACGAGCATCGTGCCGTGCCGGCGGGAGACGAGGGTGCCGCGGCCGGCGGGCTGCTGGCTGCCGCGGACGGTGCCGAGGAGCTGGCCCTCCTCGCGGTCCGCCGACAGCAGCAGGCCGGGTTGGCGGGACTCGCGCATCCGCTGGACGAGCGGCTCGAACAGTGAGCGGCTGGCACCGCCCGAGGCGCGCGAGACGATCAGGTGGAAGCCGAGGTCCCGGGCCATCGGGAGGTACTCGGCGAAGGGCATGAGCGGGTTGCCGCCCTGCGTGGCCACCAGATCGTAGTCGTCCACGATCACGAAGATCTCCGGACCCGTCCACCACGAACGGTTGCGCAGCTGCTCGGCCGTCACCTCGGGGCCCGGCTGGCGCTTGTCCAGGAACGGGCGGATCTCGGAGACGGTCGACTGCACCGCGCCGGCCGCGGCGCAGTATCCGAGCGCGTGGCTCTCCGGGCACGCGCCGAGGAGCGTGCGCCGGTAGTCCACGAGCAGGATGCGCGCCTCGGTGCCGTTGTAGGCCTCGGTGATGCCCTTGATGATCGTCCGCAGCACCGCGGTCTTGCCGGACTCGCTCTCGCCGAACATCAGGAAGTGCGGGTCCTGGCTGAAGTCCAGGTACACCGGCTCCAGCTTGTTCTCGTCCACGCCGAGCGGGATCGCGTGCACGGGACGGGCGGCGGGCTCGGGCAGGTCCGTGTACGGGACCATGAGCGGGAGCATCCGCAGCTTGGGGGCCGCGGGGCCCTGCCAGGCCTCGGCGATGGCGCTGACCGTCTTGGCCACGCCGTCCGCCAGGTCCGTCGCGTCCTCCACCCCGTCGATCCGCGGCAGCGCGCCGAGGAAGTGCAGCTTGGCCCGGGTGATACCGCGGCCCGGGTTGCCGGCCGGCACGTTCTGCGCGACCTTGCGGTCGATGTCGGATTCCATCGGGTCGCCGAGCCGCAGCTCGATGCGGGTGTTGATGGCGTCCTTCAGCTGCGGGCGCATCTCCGCCCACCGCGCGGCCGAGATCACCACGTGCACGCCGAAACCGAGGCCGCGCTGGGCGATGTCGAGGATGTCCTGCTCGAGCATCTCGAACTCGCTCTTGAGCGTCTGCCAGCCGTCCACGACCAGGAAGACGTCCCCGAACGGCTCGTTGGGCAGCTCGCCCCGCGCCCGCTTGGCGCGGAAGGTGCCGATGGAGTCGATCTGGTTGGTGCGGAACGTCTCCTCGCGCTTGTCGAGGATTCCGACGACCTCGCTGACGATGCGTCGGACCACGTCCGCGTCCAGCCGGCCGCCGAGGCCCGACATGTGCGGCAGGCCCTGCAGGCTCATCAGCGAACCGCCGCCGAAGTCGAGGCAGAAGAACTGCGTCTCCATCGGCGTGTGGCCGAGCGACAGGCCGGTGATCATCGTGCGCAGCAGCGTCGACTTGCCGGACCGCGGACCGCCGACGACCACCGCGTGGCCCGCGGCGCCGGACAGGTCAAGCTGGTAGACCTCGCGCTTCTGCTCGATCGGCTTGTCCGCGATCGCGATCGGCACGCTGAGCCGGCCGGAGCCTGAGTAGCCGGTCGCGATCAGACCCCGGTCGGCCGTGGCCTGGATGCCCGGCAGCAGCGCGTCCAGCGTCGGCGGCTCGACCAGCGGAGGCAGCCACACCTGGTGCGCCGGGATGCCCTCGCCCTCCATCTGGCGGACGAAGACGTCGAGCACGGTGTCGACCATGACGTCGTCCTCCTCCTTGGCCGCCGGAGTCGCGGAGACCGGCTCGTCGACCCTTTCGGGCAGCACGTAGGCGGAGGTGAACAGCGTCGGCCTGCGGTGGTCCAGCTTGCGTTCCACCGTGGTACGCGTCTGCGGCTTGTAGGGCCCTGACACGTACGCGGCCTTGAACCGCTGGCCGGGGCCCGCGCCCGACTCCGCGCCCACCGTCTTGAGGTAGCCGGAACCGGGGATCGACGGCAGGTTGAACGCGTCCGGCACGCCGAGCACGACGCGGGACTCGGCCGCGGAGAAGGTCTTCAGGCCGAGCCGGTAGGACAGGTAGGTGTCCAGGCCGCGCAGCTTGCCCTCCTCCAGCCGCTGCGAGGCGAGCAGCAGGTGCACGCCCAGCGAACGGCCGATTCGGCCGATCTGGATGAACAGGTCGAGGAACTCCGGCTTGGCCGTGAGCATCTCGGAGAACTCGTCGAGCACGATCAGCAGGTTCGGCATCGGGGTCAGCTGGGCCCCGGCCGAAGTGGCCTTCTGATAGTCGTGGATGTTCTTGAAGTTGCCCGCGTCGCGCAGCATCTCCTGGCGCCGGTTCATCTCGCCGACGATGGCGTCGCGCATGCGGTCGACCATCGTCAGGTCGTCGGCCATGTTCGTGATGACGGCCGCGGTGTGCGGCATGGTCGACATGCCCGCGAAGGTCGCGCCGCCCTTGAAGTCGGAGAGCACGAAGTTGAGGTTGTCCGAGGAGTGCGTGACGGCGAGCGCCAGCACCAGGGTTCGAAGAACCTCGGACTTTCCGGAACCGGTGGCGCCGATGCACAGCCCGTGCGGGCCCATGCCGCCCATCGCGGCCTCTTTGATGTCCAGGATGACCGGCTCGCCGGCCTCCCCGATGCCGATCGGCACCCGCAGCCGGTCCTGCGGGCTCAGCCGCTTCCAGCCCTTGCGGGTGTCGAAGGCGCCCGGGTCGCCGATGCCCATGAGGTCGGTGAAGTCCAGCGCGCTGGTGAGCGGCTCGTCCCCGTCGCTCCCGCCGCCGACGCGCAACGGCGCCAGCTGCCGGGCCAGCGCCTCGGCCTGCGGGATGGACAGCTGGTCGCCGATGCCGCTGAACGAGGCGCCGGAGGAGGTCTCCACCTTCAGCTTCTGGCCGTCCACCGACATGTGCACGCCGCCGCGCACCAGGCCGGCGTGGCCCTCGGCGTCGAGCTCGATGATGGTCACGCCGTGCACGCCCTCGCCGTGCAGCAGCACGGAGTCGCCGCTGGCGCGGGCGCCGTCCACGACCACGATCAGGTGCGGCTGGTCCAGGATGGGCGGCGCCTCCCGGGAGAAGCGCGGGCGGTCCATCAGTTCACTGCCGAGCGCCTCCTCGAGCTCGTTCGCGTCCGAGTAGATCAGGCGCACCGAGCCGGCGGCGTCGTTCTCCTTGGGGTGCTGCGCGTGCGGCAGCCACTTCACCCATTCCCAGTGCTGACGGCGGTTCTCCGCGGCCAGCACGCAGATGCGCACCTCGTCCGGTGCGTGGAACGAGGCCAGCTGGGCGAGCAGCGCGCGGGCGTGGCCGCGGGCGTCTTCCGGCGTGCCGTCGCCGGCCGAGCTGACCAGCACGTGCCAGAAGGACCGCAGCGGCACCGCCATCGGCAGCTTGTCCAGCATGCCCTGCACGGTGATGAACCGGCGCAGCGCGTCCGCGCAGATCGGTTCGAGCTCGTCCACCGGGGCCGTCTCCGGCGCGACCAGCGGCGTGGCAAGACGCTGCGAACCGGTGCCGAGCCGGATCTGCACGAAGTCCGGGTCGCTCGGGCGCCGCTCCCACAGCCGCTGGCCGCTGGTCACGATCGCCCACAGGTGCGCCGGATCAGGGTGCGACCACATCTGCGCGGTGTACTGCTGCTGCTGGGTCTTGCGCACCTGCTGGCGCATCTGGCTCAGATAACGGAGATAGTCGCGGCGGGCGTCGGCGGTCTTCCCCTTGCCGTTCTTCTTGTTCCCGCCGAGCTGCTGGCTGAGCATGCCCAGCGAGCCGAGGACGGTCATGCCGCCCATCATCTTCATCATCATGTTCGTGCCGGGCATGAAGAAGAACCCGACCGAGCCCAGCATCCCGAGCATCGGCAGCGCCTGCATCACCCCACTGCCGTTCTTCGCCGCCCGGGCCAGCTCCGGCGGTGGTTCGAGGAATACCTCCCCAGTCGGCACCTGCGGCGGGTGCACCCGCGGCGGCCGCTTGACGACGACGGTACTCAAAGCCCTGCCCCTCCCGTTGACCTACTCTTTACACAGCTAGACGCAGCTGTTGCACTCACTGGCAGTCTCGGAGGAGTCTAGTAGACTCTCGCGCGCGTAGACAGCAGGCCGACTGTGCGCAGAGGCTGTATTGAGAGCGCGCGTTGACGGTAACGCGGGCGCGGGATCGACCGTCGCAGGGGAAATCGGGAGGGGCATGCAGTGGCTGCCAATGTGATGACAGGGTTCTGCCGCATTACGGTGGTGGCGCCGGACGTACGGGTGGATGTGGCGCTTCCCGAGGACGTGCCGATGGCCGAGCTGCTGCCGGACGTGCTGCGGATGGCCGACCAGTGGCAGAACGAGGGGGCCCACTCGGGCTTCGCGCTCGCCCGGCTGGACGGCACCGAGCTCGACACCGGGCTCTCGCTGGCCGCGCAGGGCGTGCGCAACGGGGACCTGCTGTATCTGCGCGCGGCCACCGAGACCCTGCCGCCGCCGGTGTACGACGACGTGGTCGACGCGATCGTGCAGAGCGTCTCCGACGACACGCGCATGTGGACCGGCGTCCACTTCCGCCGACTCGGCCTGATCGGCGGCGCGCTGGTGCTGGCCGTCGGCGCGTGGGTGCTGTGGAGTTCGGGCGACCCGCACGGCATGCCCGCGGCCGTCGCCGGAATCCTCGCCGTGCTGCTGACCATCTCCGGCGGCATCGCCTCGCGCTCCTACAAGGACCACATCGGCGGCGCCGTGCTCGGCGGCTGCGCGGTGCCCTACGCGTTCCTGGCCGGCCTCGGCGTGCTGCCGATCTCCGCGACCGCCGGACTCGGCCGCAGCCACTTCATCGTGGCCTGTGCCGCGGTACTGGTGGTCGCGGTCATCGGCGGCGTGGTGCAGGAGGAGCACGACGAGGTCTACGTCGCGGCCGGGATCGCCGCGACCATCGGCGCGGTGGCCGCGGCCATCGGGCTCGCCAGCCACGCCGGCCCGGTCAAGCTCGCCGCCGGCGCGGGCACCGTCGCGATCGCCGCGATCGGCTTCCTTCCCGGGCTGGCCATGCGGCTGACCCGCTTCCCGATGCCCGTGCTGATCGACGGCGCCCCGCAGGTCGGCGTCGGCGCCCAGCAGCAGTCGCGCAAGGCCCAGCTGCCCGCCGGCAACGACGACCCGGTGGACACCGAGGCGATCGGCCGCCGCACCCGCCGCGGCCACGAGCTGCTCACCGGCCTGGTCGCCGCGTGCGCGCTGGTCGCCGCGATCGGCTCGATGGTGCTCGCGTTCAGCGCCCCGCACGCGGCCAACGGCGCCTGGGAGCTGGCGATGGCCGCCATCCTCGGCCTGGTGCTGATCTCCCGCGCCCGGCTGCTGCGCCGCACCACCCAGGTCACCGCACTGATCGGCGGCGGGGTGATCGCCGAGGCCTTCGTGCTGGTCGGCGCCGCCCGGCACGTGTCCGCCACCGCGCAGCAGACCTGGTACTTCGCCGTCGTGCTCGCGGCCGGCCTGCTGCTGGTGCTGGTCGGCTTCGGCCTGCCGGACCGCACCCTCTCGCCGCGCTGGGCCCGCACCGTGGACATCCTGGACGCGCTGCTGCTCGCCTCGGTCATCCCGGTGCTGCTCGGCGTGCTCGCGATCTACAACACCGTGCAGTCGGTGGGGCACTGACGGCCTGACCTAGCAGTATGGCGAGACCACGACCCGGGCGCTGATAGAATGGCGCCCGGGTTCATCTCCGCCTTGTGAATCAGACCGGGGCGGCCCCGAGCATGAGAAGGAGTCGCGCGTGTCCCTGGACATCGCAACGAAGAAGCAGATCATGACCGAGTACGCGACGGTCGAGGGCGACACCGGCTCCCCGGAGGTCCAGGTCGCGCTGCTCACCAAGCGCATCAACGACCTGACCGAGCACGTCAAGACGCACAAGCACGACCACCACTCGCGGCGTGGCCTGCTGCAGCTCGTCGGCAAGCGCCGCCGGCTGCTGAAGTACCTCGCCGACAAGGACATCGCGCGCTACCGCTCGCTGATCGAGCGGCTGGGTCTGCGTCGATAACGTAGGAAAAGCATACGGGAGCGGTATCCGGAGGTCCGGATGCCGCTCCTAGGCGTACTCAGTCCAGCTCGGTCCGGGTGCGTCATGGAGCGAACACACAGCCGCATGGGTTAGCGTGGCTGTGGATAAAACGAAGAGGAAACGACCGGAACGTACGACCCGGTGTACCGATCTTCGGTAGTGGCCGTCGGGATCCGAGGTCGCGCGGCAGCCCCGCGCGCCGGATCCGGCGGCTTCGATCGGAGACCGGTCCTGGCCACCTGAGGTGGGTCACGTCGCGTTCCAGATCACGAATTAAGGAGTGAACCCATGGAGGGTTCAGAGGTCGCGACGACCGAAGCGATCATCGACAACGGGCGCTTCGGCACCCGCAAGGTCACGTTTGAGACCGGGCGCCTGGCGCGCCAGGCCGCCGGCTCAGCCGTGGCCTACCTGGACGACGAGACCATGATCTTGTCGGCCACCACCTACTCGAAGACACCGAAGGACCAGCTGGACTTCTTCCCGCTGACCGTCGACGTCGAGGAGCGCATGTACGCGGCCGGGCGCATCCCCGGCTCGTTCTTCCGGCGCGAGGGCCGTCCGTCCGAGGACGCGATCCTGACGTGCCGTCTGATCGACCGCCCGCTGCGCCCGTCCTTCGCCAAGGGCCTGCGCAACGAGATCCAGATCGTCTGCACCGTGATGGCGCTGCACCCGCAGCACCTCTACGACGTGATCGCGATCAACGCCGCGTCCGCGTCGACGCAGCTGGCCGGCCTGCCGTTCTCCGGCCCGATCGGCGGCGTGCGCGTCGGCCTGATCGACGGCCAGTGGGTCGCCTTCCCGACCCACGAGGAGCTCGAGGGCGCGGTCTTCGACATGGTCGTGGCCGGCCGGGTGCTCGCCGACGGCGACGTCGCGATCATGATGGTCGAGGCCGAGGCCACCAAAAAGACGATCGAGCTGGTCCGGGACGGCGCCGGCGCGCCGACCGAGGAGATCGTGGCCGAGGGACTCGACGCGGCCAAGCCGTTCATCAAGGAGCTGTGCCGGGCGCAGGCCGAGCTGGCCAAGCTCGCCGCCAAGCCCACCGCCGAGTTCCCGCGCTACCTGGACTACCAGGAGGACGTGTACGAGGCCGTGGCCGCGACCGTCTCCGCCGAGCTCGCCGCCGCGATGACCATCGCGGGCAAGCAGGAGCGCGAGACCGAGCAGGACCGGCTCAAGGCCGTCACGATCGAGAAGCTGGCGTCCCAGTTCGAGGGCCGCGAGAAGGAGATCTCCGGCGCCTACCGCTCGCTGACCAAGAAGCTGGTGCGCGAGCGGATCATCCGCGACCGGGTGCGCATCGACGGCCGCGGCGTGACCGACATCCGGGCGCTGTCGGCCGAGGTCGACGTCGTGCCGCGGGTGCACGGCTCGGCGCTGTTCGAGCGCGGCGAGACCCAGATCATGGGCATCACCACGCTGAACATGCTCCGGATGGAACAGCAGATCGACACGCTGAACCCGGAGAACCGCAAGCGCTACATGCACAACTACAACTTCCCGCCGTACTCGACCGGTGAGACCGGCCGGGTGGGCTCGCCGAAGCGCCGCGAGATCGGGCACGGCGCGCTGGCCGAGCGGGCGCTCCTGCCGGTGCTGCCGACGCGCGAGGAGTTCCCGTACGCGATCCGCCAGGTCTCCGAGGCCCTCGGCTCGAACGGCTCGACCTCGATGGGCTCGGTCTGCGCCTCGACCATGTCGCTGCTGAACGCGGGCGTGCCGCTCAAGGCGCCGGTCGCGGGCATCGCGATGGGCCTGGTCTCCGCGGAGATCGACGGCAAGACCGAGTACGTCGCGCTGACCGACATCCTCGGCGCCGAGGACGCCTTCGGCGACATGGACTTCAAGGTCGCCGGCACCAAGGAGTTCGTCACCGCGCTGCAGCTGGACACCAAGCTCGACGGCATCCCGGCCGCCGTGCTCGGCCAGGCGCTCAAGCAGGCCCGCGACGCGCGCTTCCACGTGCTCGACGTGATGCTCGAGGCGATCGACGTGCCGGACGAGATGTCCGAGCTCGCGCCGCGGATCATCACCATCAAGATCCCGGTGGACAAGATCGGCGAGGTCAT
>NZ_DASZKT010000145.1:0-25935 GCF_035552695.1 Actinospica sp. | reverse complement strand
GAGGCCCACGCTACGCCGCCAGAGAGTTACATGTCAACGAAACCGGGAGGCCCGAGAGGATGAGACCGGCCCACCGTGCGTGCCGACACGGGAGACTCGGCGGCGCCGAGCAGGTCGGCGGATACCGTGCGGCGCCGAGGGTACGGTCGCGGCCTACGCGCTCAGGCTTTCAGCGTGCCGATTCGAGCGAATCGGCCGACTCGAGCAAGTCCCGCCGCGAGCGAGGTTCGCCGTCGGCCTCGGCCGAACCGTTCAGCGCGCCCGGGCGGTGCTGCGCGGTGTAGTGGGTGTCGATCGCCTCGGCGATGCCGGCGAGGGCGTCGAGCTGTTCCGGGGAGAGCACGTCGGCGAAGCAGTGGCGGATGCCGTCCACCCAGGCCGGCCAGGCCGCCTGGAACGCGGCGAGGCCCGCATCGGTCATCACGACGTCGTAGCCGCGGGCGTCGCCCTCGCTCGGTGCCCGCTTGACCGTTCCGCGCGTCTCCATCCGGGAAATCTGGCGCGAGAGCCGGCTTCGCTCCCAGTGCAGCGCGGCCGCCATGTCGCGGGCGCGCAGCCTGTGCTCCGGGATTCTGGAGAGCCTGAGCAGGACCACGAAGTCCGCCTCGGTCAGCCCGAAGTCGCGCGCCAGCCGACGGGCGAGCACTTCGTTGACCTCGATGCGCATGTGCTGGAACCCGATCCAGGCCCGGGTCTCCCGCTCATTGAGTCGCTCCTGCTCCATGCCATCGAGCCTACCTGGGTTGTTGACACGCACGGCCGGTTCGACATGAGCGACGCGCTCGACTGGAACGCCAGAACCATCGAGGAGTTCCGAGCGAACGAGGGCAAGGTCGGCGGGGTCTTCGAGGGCGCTCCGATCGTCCTGCTGCACCACCGCGGCCGCGAGAGCGGACGTGAGCACGTAAGCCCGGTGATGTACCTCCCGCACGAGACCGAACCGGACATCATCTACGTCTTCGCCACCAGGGGCGGAGCGCCGACCAACCCGGACTGGTACTACAACCTGGTCACCGCCGGCGGCGCCGGCGTCGAACGCGGAACCGAGGCATACAGCGTCGCCGTTCGCGAACTGCCCGGCGATGAGCGCGACCGCGTCTACGCCGAGCAGGCGCGGCGGGAGGCGAGGAGGAGGAGGACGAAACGAGCGCGCCCTGCTCTGCCGTGGTGCCGAGGTTCGCCTGAGGTTATGCTCACCGGAGCGAGAGCGCACGAACCCACGAGCACCTGGGAGGCGGCATGAACGCGCAGCAAGGGATCGACCCGAGTGTCGCGCCGAGCGGTACCGGATGCGTCGAATGCGACAAGGCCGGCGGGTGGTGGATCCACCTGCGGCGTTGTGCGGAGTGCGGACACATCGGCTGTTGTGACGACTCGCCGGAGAAGCACGCGACGGCGCACGCTGGGGACACTGGGCATCCGCTGATCCGCAGTTTCGAACCCGGCGAAGAGTGGTTCTGGAACTACCAGACCTCCGAGATGTACGCGTCCGGCCCCGCGCTCGCCCCACCCGTCAGCCACCCCGTCGACCAGCCGGTTCCCGGGCCGAAGGGCCGAGTGCCGGCGAATTGGCGCGAGCTGGTGGGCTGACGGGCCCACGATGACGGCTCTCGATCCGCCTCGCGAAGTCCTACCGACGCTGGCCGTCCCGCAGTGGGCGCGGCTGCTGGAATACGCCGGCGTGGCCGAACAGGTGGCGGACGGCACCTGGTTGTACAAGCCGGGCGACCAGGCCATTGACATGATCCTGGTCGAACAGGGCGAGGTGCGCGTCGGCACGCCGCCCATGTTCGACGAGGAGCAGTGCATAGTCGTCGCCTCGTTCGGACCGCGCCAGTTCACCGGCGAGCTGAGCTTGCTGACGGGCCAGAACGCCGCCCTCGGCGCTCAGGCCGGCGAGGGCGCGGTGGTGCGCAGGCTCAACCCCGCCGCCTTGCGCAGGGTGATGCAGCAGGAGCCCGAGATATCCGACCTCCTGCTCCGCACCTTGATCGCGCGGCGCCGATACATGCAATCGGGCGACGGAGCGCGGAGCCTCGAGCTGGTCGGCGGCGCGTGGTCGGCGGACGCGTTGGCGCTGCGCACGTATGTCGCCCGGCAACAGTTGGCGCATACCTGGAACGATGCCGACACCCCGGCGGGCGCCGCGATGCTGCGCGCGGTCGGCGCGGAGCCGACCGACTTGCCGATCGCGATCACCAGCAGCGGCGTGCTGCTCAACACCACGGCGGGTCTGCTCGCCGAACACCTCGGCCTGTCCTATCGAGCCCCGTCCGACGGGCGCACGGTCGACCTCGTCGTGATCGGCGCCGGGCCCGCGGGACTCGCCGCCGCGGTCTACGGCGCGTCGGAGGGTCTCGACACACTGGTTCTCGAGGCCTTGGCCGCCGGCGGCCAGGCCGCGGCCAGTTCCCGGATCGAGAACTACCTCGGCTTCACCTCCGGCATCAGCGGTGGCGAGCTCACCGCGAGAGCCGCGGTGCAAGCGGAGAAATTCGGCGCCAGGATCGCCTCCCCGTGCCCGGTCGCGAAGCTGAACGCGCATGGCGACGTGGTCGGGCTGACCCTGGTGGACGGCACCGAACTGACGGCCCGGGCCGTCGTGATCGCCACCGGTGCCCGATACAGAGCCCTGCCACTCGAGCGCTGGATGGACTTCGAGGGCGCGGGAATCTACTACGCGGCCACGCAGATCGAGGTGCGCGCGTGCGCGCAGAACCCTGTCGCGGTCGTCGGCGGGGCCAACTCCGCGGGCCAGGCCGCGTTGTACCTCGCCGAGAACGGCAGCGCGGTGTCACTGGTGGTACGCGGAACCGACCTGCGGGCCAGGATGTCGGCGTATCTGGCCGACCGGATCGTGGCCCATCCCGATATCACCGTGCGGACCGGCACTGAGGTTTCCTCGCTATACGGCGCGGACCACCTCGAGGAGATCTCACTGACCGACGCCACGGGGTCGGGCCACGGCCCGGCGGGCGACGCGGGCATCGGCGCGCACGAGCGTGTCGCATGCTCGGGCCTGTTCTGCTTCATCGGCGCCGCCCCCGCCACCGAGTGGCTCAACGGACTGGCCGTCGACAAAGACGGCTTCCTACGCACAGACGCCCAGCTGCTCGACGAGGAACTCGGCGGGACCTGGACCGGCCTCGGCCGCCGCCCGCTGCCGTTCGAGACCAGCGAGCCGCGCGTGTTCGCGGCCGGCGACGTGCGCTCCGGGTCGATGAAACGGGTGGCCGCGGCGGTCGGCGAAGGCGCGAGCGCCGTCAGTTCGGTCCATCAGGCCCTCGGCCAGTAATCGGCCAGTAAGAGGTCTGACGGCCCGGACCTCGCTGGAGTTCGTCATGTCGTTTCCCACTCCCACGGCATCACTCCGCCACTGACAGCCGCTGCAGCCTGTACGAGTGCTGTATCAGGCTATGGCGGCAGTTTCTGTGTCGCTCGGTGGAGCGGATGAATCTGGTCCTGCACGGCTCGGGCGATCCCGACATCGGGGTCTTCGAAGCCCCGCCGACCGGCCGACCCACTCGAGTTCAGTAGTAGTCGCGCGGTCTTCGGCGCCGTCGACGGCCTGTGGCCGATGTACTACGCGATCCTGGACCGCGAGCACTATCCGATGATGCTGTGCAACGCATGCGTCCGGCTCGGCTCGGGAACCGACATGCTCAGCGACCCGTATTACTTCTTCTCCATCAGCGACACGGCGCCGCGTCAGCGGCCGTGGCGTGCCGGGATGGTGTACCTACTGCCGGCGGACAGTTTCGAGGCCCAGCCGCCTCTTGCCGTCGGCGACGACCAGGTACACATCGCCAGGCAGCGAGCCCTGTATCGGTCGAGCCGCCGGCCAAGCTCGCGGTCGGTCCCGGCGACTTCCCCTTCCTCGGGCAGATCCGCGGCCGGGACGACGAGCGGCTCCAAGCCCGTATCGCCGCAGAACCGGGAGGTTTTCCCTGGCTGGAGCCGGCCTAGGTTCGGAAGCCGCGGCAGGCGGCGTCGGTTCACGCGACGTGCGCGTGGGCGACAAGCCGGCGCAAACGCTGGTCCTCGACCTGTCGCATTCGAACCCTGTTTCCAATGGTGCGGGCGCCGCGGCCCGGAGCCTCGGGCGGCGCGAGAGATCCCATGAATGAGACCCGACCGGCGCATCAGTACCGGAACCTCCCGATTCTCTGGACGAACGAAGATCCATACGCTAAAACACATCCGATGTGTCCGCTGCAGAAACCCACCAGACGCAATGAAGCGCGCAGCAGGAGGACCCCCGTGTCACTTCGAGCCTTTCACCCGGTCAGGCGGCTCGCGCTCGCCGCGACCGTGATCTTCTCGTTCAGCGCACCGCTCGCCGTCTCAGGGGCCTTCGACCAGCCCGCGGCCGCCGCGAGCCTGACCACGGCGTGGCAGAACGGCGCCTTCTCCGTCAACACCGCGGGCGTCGTGAGCCGCTCCGACATCGTGCTCGGCGCGCCGAACACGGCCGCTGCCCAGTCGATGCCGTTGGGCAACGGCTCGCTCGGTGTCGCGGCGTGGGCGGCGAACGGCTTCACCGCGCAGCTGAACCGCAGCGACACGATGCCGTACCGACTCTCGCCGGGCCAGGTCGACATTCCGGGGCTGTCGGCGATGACGTCGGCCTCGAACTTCTCCGGATATCTGGACCTGTACAACGGCGTGCTGCACGAGTCCGGCGGCGGAATGACCGCGCAGGCCTGGGTGCCCGAGGGCAAGGACGAGCTGATCGTCGACGTCACCGGGGCCGCCGCGAGCGCCGCCGAGTCCGCCACGCTCAGCCTGTGGTCCGGCCGCTCGCCGGCGACCAGTTCCTCCGGGGCGTACGGGGCGTTGGCGCAGACCTGGACGGACAACGCGCAGACCGGGAACTCGGGCCAGACCTTCGGCGCGATGGCCGCCATCACGGCGGGCGGGCAGAACGTGACCGGTTCGACGGTCAGCTCGACCCAGGTGAAGGTGTCCTTCAACGCGAACACGAACGGTTCCTTCCGCGTCGTCGTCGCGGCGCCCTCGTGGACCGGCGGGAACGCGATCAGCACCGCCACGAGCCTGATCGGTTCGGACGCGACGGCCGCGAGTTCCTCGCTGCTGGGCACGCAGTCGGGCTGGTGGAACGGCTACTGGGCGCACAGCGGGCTGATCGAGGCGAACTCCTCCGACGGCAGCGCGCAGTACCTGGAGAACCTGCGCACCGTCTATCTGTACGCTGAGGCAGCGTCCATGAAGTCCGGCGCGTATCCGGGCAGCCAGGCCGGGGTCGCGGACATGTTCGCCTACGACCAGGACCAGCAGGACTGGTATCCCGCCGGCTACTGGCTGTGGAACCTGCGCGGGCAGATCGCGGCGAACCTCAGCTCGGGCAACTACGCGCTCAACGTTCCGATCTTCAACATGTACCTCAATGATCTGCCGGCCATCGAGTCGTGGACCAGCGCGCAGATGGGCGGCAAGCCGGGCGCCTGCATCCCCGAGACGATGCGCTTCAACGGCAACGGCTACTACAACGGCGGCAACAACACGCAGAACGCCTCGTGCGCCCTGGCATCCAGCCCGAGCTACAACGCCGAGAACGTCACCAGCGGCGCCGAGCTGGCCATGTGGATCTGGCAGCAGTACCAGGACACCGGCAGCCTCAGCTTCCTGCAGACCTACTATCCGATCCTGCAGCAGACAGCCACCTTCCTGCTCAACTATCAGGGCCTTGGCTCGGACGGCTACCTGCACGCCACCGCCAACGCCCACGAAACCCAGTGGGCCGTGACCGACCCGACCACCGACCTCACCGCGGACCAGGCCCTGTTCCCGGCCGAGATCCAGGCCGCGACCCTGCTGAACACCGACTCCTCGCTGGTCTCGCAACTGCGGACCGCGGAGAACCAGATCGAGCCGTACGCGCGCACCGACCAGTCCACCAAGCAGCAGTTGCTCAACCCGCAGCCGACCTCCCCGTCCGCCGCCGCGAACGCCGACGCCGCCGGCAACGACGTGATCGCCGACTCGTATCAGCCCTCAGCGACCCTGCGCAACAGCGAGAACATCGGCCTCGAGCCGGTCTGGCCCTGGGGCGTGATCGGCGACAGCACCACGCTGGGCGGCGACAACCTGACCGCTCTGGCGGATCGCACCTACACCAACCGGCCGAACTCGGACTCGAACGACTGGAGTTTCGACGCCGTCGACGCCGCACGCCTCGACATGGGCAGCCAGGTCTCGAGCGACCTGGTCACCGAGACCGAGAACAACCAGGACTACGTCGACGGCCTGGCCTCGTTCAACCCGCCCAACGGCGACGAGCCGTACATCGAGCAGTCCTCGTCCGTCGCCACGGCCTTCGACGAGTCCCTGGCCACCGACTACGACGGCACGATCCGCTTCGCGCCCGCCTGGCCGTCCGGCTGGGACGGGTCGGGCAGCGTGTACATCCAGGGAAACTCCAAGGTCGACGTGCAGGTCGAGAGCGGGACGCTGGCCACGGCCGCGATCGAGGCCGGGAGCAGCGGCACGCTGAGCGTGCGCAACCCGTGGCCGGGGCAGCAGGCCGAGGTGGTCAACGGTTCGAGCGGCGCCGTCGTCGTCGGGGCGACCACCGCGACGACGCTCAGCGTCCCGGTCAGCGCGGGCTCGACGTACCTGGTCGAGCAGCCGGGCAGCCCGACCACGTCGCTGGCGTTCGCGCAGGTGACGGGCACTCAGGCGAGCACCTACAAGACCCTCGGCGGCAAGGTGCAGATCGGCCTGCCCGGCAACGCGGTCCAGGCGGAGGGCCCGTACGGCGGAACGCCGGCCGCGGTCCCCGGCACTGTGCAGGCGGAGAACTATGACACCGGCGGGCAGGGCGTGGCCTACAACGTCAACAGCGTCAACGGCTCGGCGAACAGCTACCGGTCCGACGGGGTCGACCTCGAGGCCACCTCGGACACCGGCGGCGGCGACGACCTCGGGTGGACCTCGGGCGGGCAGTGGTTCAAGTACACCGTCAACGTCGCCACGGCGGGCACGTACACCGTCAGCCTGCGCGTGGCCGCCCCGAGCGCAGTCACCGACGCTCTGCACATCGCCAACGGCTCGGGCGCCAACCTGAGCGGCAACGTCAACATCGCGGCCACCGGCGGCTGGCAGACCTGGGCCACGGTGACGGCCACCGTCACCCTGCCCGCGGGTACGCAGACTCTGACGGTGGATCAGGACAACGGCGGCTGGAACAGCAACTATCTGACATTCGCCTCGTCCGGCGGGAGCAGCGGGATCAACACCTCCGCCTGGTACGAGGTGGTCAACCAGAACTCCGGCCTGTGCGCCAGCGCGGCGGGCGGCTCCACCGCCAACGGCACGGCGGTCGAGCAACTGGCCTGCACCGGCGCCACCAGCCAGCGCTGGCAGTTCGTCCCCGTGGCCACCGGTTTCTACGAGGTGCTCAACGAGAACGCCCAATCCCAGGGCGAGAGCTGGAACATCACCGGCGGCGTCGGCGCCACCGCCAGCGGCGACCTGCTCCAGACCTGGAACTACGGCGGCACCGGCAACACCAACGCCCTCTTCGCGGCCAACGCGCGGAGCGGCGGCTACTACACCTTCACCGCCGACAACTCCGGACTGTGCATCGACACCCCCAACGCCTCCACCACCAGCGGCGTGCAACTGCAGCAGTACACCTGCAACAGCACCACCGCGCAGTCCTTCCAGCTCGTCCAGTAGCCCGGCCATCCGCTGATCGCGAGCTAGTGAAGTCAGTGAAGTGGACCGTCCCGGCGCCGCCGGGACGGTCAAGGCCCTGCGACGGGCACCGGGGCCGCTACCTCATGGCGAGGTCTTCCGCGGCGGGCTCGGATGCGGGGTTTTCCGAGTCGAGGTGCTGGGGTGGCTGTGCGGGCAGGAAGGCGACGGCGAGCAGCGCTCCGGCGGCGGCGACGATGCCGGCTACGACGCAGCCGATACTGAGGCCGTGGTCGAAGGCGCCGGTGGCCGCCGCGTGGACGGCGTTCGCGACAGAGCCCTGTCCTCGCGCGGCGAGTTGGTCGGAGACCGCGTAGGCGGCACCGACGGACTGCCGGGCGGTGTCGGCCAGCGAGTGCGGGAGCGAGGCGGGCAGGGTGGCGGTGAGCCGTGAGCCGTAGAGCGAGGCGTAGATGCTTCCGATGACGGCGACGCCGAGAGTTCCGCCGAGCAGCCGGGTCGAGTCGTTCACGGCCGATCCGACGCCCGCCTGGTCCGCCCTGACCGCCCCCATGATCGATTCGGTGGCGGGTGCGGAGGTCAGACCCATGCCCAGTCCGTAGACGACCATCTGGACCGCGATGATCGAGTAGCTCAGTGTCGGCGAGATGTCACTGGCCACCCAGAAGTAGAACAGTGCCTGAAGGGCGAGACCGGCCGTGACGATCGTCTTGGTACCGACGCGAACCGCGAGCCGGGTGCCGACGATCGAACCGATGGCGACCGATGCCGCGACGGGCAGCAGGTGCACGCCGGCGGACAGCGGGCTGTAGGTGCGCACGAACTGGAAGAACTGCGTGATCAGGAAGATGAACCCGAGCAGCGTGAAGAACGAGACCGTCACCGACACACTCGCGGCGCTGAAGCGCATGTCCTTGAACAGCCGCACGTCGAGCATCGGCTCGGCGGCCCGGCGCTCGCGCAGGATGAACGCCGCCAGCAGAACCGCACTGCCCGCGAAGCCGGCGATCGACCCCGCCGAGCCCCAGCCCCGGTCCGGGGCCTCGATGATCGTGTAGACCAGCAGCCCCATGAATCCGGCGGACAGGACGAGTCCCGGCAGGTCCAGGCGGTGCGGCCGGGGATCCTTGGACTGCGGGACGAAGAGCGCGGCCAGGGCGATGACGGCCAGCGACACCGGTCCGAGGACGTAGAAGATGCTCGACCAGGAGTAGTGCGCGAGCAGGAAGCCCCCGACGATCGGCCCGAGCGCGATGGCCGCGCCCGCCGTCGCACCCCACAGGCCGATCGAGAGAGCCCGCTCCTTGCGGCTGGTGAAGACGTTCGTGAGCAGCGAGAGGGTCGCGGGGAACGTCATGGCCGCACCCACACCCATCACGGCCCGGGCGGAGATCAGCTCGGCGGGGGTGGTCGCGAAGCCGCCGATGAGGCTGGCGGCGCCGAAGACCAGCAGGCCGCCCATCAGCATGCCCTTGCGGCCGAAACGGTCCGAAAGGCTGCCGGAACTCAGCAGCAGGGCGGCGAAGACGAGGTTGTAGGCGTCCACAACCCACTGCAGCTGGGTGTCGGTGGCGCCCAGCTCACGGGTGAGCACGGGCAACGCGACATTGACCAGCGTGGTGTCGAGGTTGACGACGAAGGCTGCCAGGAGCAGCGCGGCGAGGATGAGCGGCTTTGATCGTGTCCTAGGCATAGTTGAACCGTACTACCGGCTAGTTGAGTTTTTCAACCCTCTAGTATTGTTTTTAAACTTTCACTGCCGGCCTGCAGACTGGGAACCGGTCCTCACCCAGCAACGACGAAGAGGGAGACGGCGACATGAGGATTCTGATGATCGGCGCGGGCGCCGTCGGCGGCTACGTGGGCGGACGCCTCGCGCAGGCCGGGCGCGAAGTCGACTTCCTCGTTCGGCCTCGCCGGGCGGCCCAGCTGAACGGGAACGGACTTCGGATCGTCGACGGCGCGCGCACCGACGTGATCGACGCCCGCGTCGTCACGGCACCGATGCTTACCGGGCCCTACGACCTGATCCTGGTCAGCGTGAAGGCCCAGGCGCTGTCCGCCGCGATCGAGGACTTCAGGACCGCGGTCGGGCCGCACACCGCCGTCGTGCCCTTCCTCAACGGCATCAACCACATCGCCGCCCTCACCGAGGCGTTCGGGCCCGACGCCGTGCTCGGCGGCACACTGAAGATCGGTACGCAGCTCGACCCGGACGGCGCCGTCCGCCAACTGCTCCCGGGCGGAAGCATCGAGGTCGGCGAACTCGACGGGACCACGTCCAAGCGCGTGACGGAGATCGCCGAAACTCTCGCCATCCCGGGATTCAACGTCTCAGTGCCCGAGGACGTCATGGCCGCGATGTGGTCCAAGTGGGTGTTCGTCGCCACCATCGGCGCCGTCACCTCCCTCGCGCACGGCTCCATCGGCGAAGCCGTCGCGACTGTCGGCGGTTCCGCGTTCGCCGAAGAGACGCTCGCCGAAGCCTCCGCGGTCGCACGCGCGGCGGGGCACCCGCTGAGTCCGGAGAACTACGCCCTCACCCGGACCATCGCCACCGCGAGCGGCACTCCCACCACTTCCTCGCTCTCCCGCGACCTCCTCGCCGACCTGCCGACCGAGGTCGAGAACGTGCTCGGCGACCTCATCGTCCGGGCCCACGGCTTCGGACTCGACGTTCCGCGGTTGGAAGCGGCGGCTCTCGTCCTGCGTGCCCACAACGCCCGCACGGCAGGTGCCGGCTAGCGGTCACGCCGCCGCCGACGACACAAACCCGGGGCAGGGCCTCAGGCCGCCGCCTCATCCTGACCGAGCGCGTTGTCCTGTGCGACTGGGCGAAGGCGGGAAAGCAGGTCACGCCGGCCGTCGACGGTCAGGCCGAGTCGACCGGCGCTCTCCAGATCGATCAGGCCGTTGAGCAAGCCGAGGACGGCGCGGGGCGGTCCGTCGAGGACCAGGTCCGGGTCGGCGGCGCGGCCCAGCCGGGTGTGGATCTCGCCGCCGCGCAGCTCGATGACGGCCGACTCGCCGGACGCGACGAGTTGAATGACCGCCGGCGGACCGTCCGGATCGGCGTCGGTGGTGAACCAGCGCGGAGCATAGGCCAGCCACTGTGCCTGGAAAGCGTCGCCCGGTCGTTCATCGGCCATGAATCGCAATCCCCACAGCCCAAGCGCCCGCAACACCGGTTCCAGCGCCAGACCGGTCTCACTCAGCTGGTAAAGCGCGGTGGCGACCGGCGGCGGTGCGTCCTCCCGCGTGATCAGCCCGGAGGACTCTAGCTCTTTGAGACGGGTGGAGAGCAGGTTCGTGGCGATGCCGGGCAGTCCCCTCTTGAGGTCCGTGAATCGGCACGGGCCCTGCAGCAGCAGCTCTCGGGCGATCAGCAGCGTCCAGCGGTCCCCCGCGACGTCGAGGGCCCGGGCGATCGAGCAGTACTGGTCATAGCTCCGCATGCGTCAATTGTAGTGCACGAGATAAATCTGTCAGTAGAAAAAATGAACCATCTGAAAACTATTTTCAACTGAGGTACGCGGGGGTACGCGCAGATCTTGCCGAGGTTCGTATGCGTGCATGCCCGGGCGGCGTGACCGGCTGCCGTCGGGGTCGTTAGTCGGTGCGTGGATGCGAGCAGAGCCGCGGTCTCGCGCGACGGCGCGCCACTGGTGGCGATCGAGATAGTGGCGCGCATGGGCGTCGCCGAGCTCGAGGCATGTCTGAAAGAGTCGCTCAATCCGCGGATGCCGGTCGACGTTCTGGATGCCGTGCTCACTCGGCTTCGGTCGGTGGAGGCGGCGCGCGGGACCGCGGAGCCCGGTGAGCACGTGCTCTAGGGTTGACGGCGCCGGTAGGGCGCCGTCAGGCGGGCAGCGGGCCGAGCAGCCAGCTTCCGGCGGAGTCGGGGGATTCGTCGAAGTAATACGCGCGGATCGCCGCGAGCAGGTCATCGCGTCCGATCAGGCCGTCGCCGTCGGCATCCAGACGTCGGGCGATCTCGCGTGCGTCGGCGGCGGGCACCTTCATCAAAGCGCCCGGCCAGCGCACGTGCTCCTCACGGGTCAGCTTGCCATCGCCATCGCCATCGCCATCGGCGATGTCCATGATCGCGTGCAGGAACGGCACGTACCCGGCGTCGAAGGACTCGGGAGTCTCCAGCAGACCGGAGTGGAAAGCAGCCTTGTATTCGGCCTCGGTGATCCGACCGTCGCCGTCGTGGTCCGCCACGGTCGCGAGATGGTCCCACAGTCCCAGGCACAGCGAGGCCAGCCGCTCGCGGGCGGCCGAGCCGGGCTTCTGGTCGAACTCCTCGGCCATCGCGTCGGCGGCGTTCTGGAAGTCGCGGCGTTCGATCACGCCGTCACCGTCGAGGTCGTAGGTGCGAAAACGCCTGGCCAGCTTGCGATCCAGGAACGTCGAAGGCGGGGTCGTCTCGGGCATTGCAGAACCCTTCGGTGGTGGGCATGGACGTGACGCGGATCGGCCGCCGTCTGTCATGCCACGTATGAGCCCTGCGACAATCGGCTGCCGGTCGTGGGTGGTTATCCTCCGCTGCCCCAGGACACCAGCCGGCGCGGGTGCTGACAAGGGGCTTCGGTCCGCTCCCGGCTTTGCGCCGCGGTTTGCCGCCCGACCGCCCGAACCCGACCGCCCGAAGCTGAGCGGCCGAACCCGAGCGGCCGGGTCGCCCGGGGCGCTCGAGCGAACGCGTCCGGATCAGGCAGAGTGCTGCTCGTCCTCGACTGGTTCCGCCCACTCCACGAGTCGCCCGTTCGCGTCGGGCTGCTGAACGGCGATCATCGTCATCGACGCACCAGGGGCCGCGCCGTGCCAATGCCATTCGCCAGGCGGCGCGATGACCGTGTCCTCCGGCTTGAGGGTCTGCACGTCGCCGCCTCGCTGCTGAATCCGCCCTTCACCGGCGACGACGTGGATGATCTGACCGTTCGGGTGGGCATGCCACGCGGTGCGCGATCCGGGTGTGAAGTACACCGACTGCACGCTCAGTTCCGTGTCTTCGCCCGGTCGGGCAAGGTGGTCGATCCAGACGTCTCCGGTGAAGTGCCCGCCGAACTCCGCATCGCCGCGCACTGTGTTGTTACCGCCGGACCCGATACGCATCCGCTGCTCCTGGCTTCTCGTCAACTGGTGGTGGGTGATGGACTCAGACATGCAGGGTGGGCCGGTAGACGAGCTCTTGGATGTGGCCGTCGAGCGTCCGGCTCTCGATCAGTTCGAGGTCGAAGTCGGCCGAATGCTGGAAGATCGGGTCCCGCCCGGTCTGACCGGTGATCACGGGGAAGAGCGTCACCTGGACGCGGTCGACCAGACCGGCGGCGAGCAGCGCGCGGTTCATCGACAGGCTGCCGTGCGAGCGCAGCGGCACCTCGGACTCCTGCTTGAGCCGAGCGACGACGTCGACGGCGTCGCCGCTCGCGACGGTCGCGTCCGGCCAGTCGAGCGATCCTTCCAGGGTGGTCGACACAACCGTTGCCGGCAGGCTCCTCATCCGGGTGACCCACGGGTCACGCACCTCGGAATCCTCGGTACTCGAGGCCAGCATCTGCGCGAACAACCGATACGTGTTGGCCCCCAACACCATCCGCTGCTCCTCGCCGTACAGGGCCAGGCGGTGTTCGAGCAGCTCGGGACCCTGCTTGCCCCAATAACCGGTCCAGTTGCCGCCGGCGGCGCCGAAGCCGTCGAGGCTGGAGAAGACGTCGAAGGTGTAGCTGGCAGTCATGATGTTCTCCTCAAGTACCGTTGATCGGGTGTGAAGATGCGGACTGGGGTACGACGGCGAAACTACTTCGCGCCGATCGTCGCTGCCGTGAGTTCGGCCAGGTGGTGCAACGAATTGGGAAGATGCTCAGGGCCGAACGGCGGGAACTGAATGTACTCCCGGATCGACTGCGGCACCGCCGACCAGTCGTAGGTGAGCTTGACCTCGGTCTCGGACGCGCCGAGCGCCACCAGGTCGTAACGCCAGATCCAGCCGCCGAACTCCAGCTGACCGTCGCCCTTGTCATACCCCGTGAGCCAGCCGATGGCGCGCGGCGGATCGAGCCTCTCGACCTTGTTGACCACCTGGTAGTCACCGTCTGGATGCTTGGCGTGATACATGTCCATCCGGAAAGTCTGCTCCACCTCGGTCAGCGGCGCCCGGTCGGCGGCTTCCTGAACCCAGCCGGTGCCGTCGATCGCGGAGTGGGCCGTCGGGTCCGCCAGCACCGCGAACACCCGCGTGGCAGGCGCGGCGATCGTCAGGGTGGCGCTTACGTTCTCCCGTACGTTCTCTCGGTCCGCCGTGGGCTGGCCGGCCGTGGGCTTCGTGGTCGCGGTGGCGGTGGTCGTGATGGACATCGTGGGCCTCCGGTGCGTGACGACCGGCCCGCTGCCGGCCTCTCACCTTCTCTACGAACGGCCTCGACGCCATCCGACACCGCTGCGGAAAATATTCGTGTGCGCCAATGAATCTTCGTCCGGGTCACCTCAAACCGGTGGCCGCGACCTACGCCGTTGTCATTATGTCTGGACAAACTATTGACCGACACTAACGGCTGATGCATCCTCTCTCCAGGCGGCGGGCAATGTGGCCCGGCGCACCGGCGGCAGGAGGCGCTATGGCTCGGGTCGGGGTGGCGGGTGTCGGGCGTATCGGTCGGATGCACGCGAGGACGCTGGGATCGACGCCGGGATCATCGCCGGGAGTGGACGAGTTACTCGTCGCCGACGCCATACCACCGGAACGCTTCCGCGCGGCCTGCACCGCCGAGGACTCCCCCGAGGCGCTGTCCGTCGCAGAGTCCTGCGAGCTCTCACGCCGCGAGCTGTGGCCGATCCGGATCGCGGAGGTGCGGCTGTGAGTGTTCAGGAGACCGGCAAGGGAATCACCGCGCGGATCGCCGGAGCTCCGATCTCGTGGGGCGTGTGCGAGGTGCCGGGCTGGGGCTACCAGCTCGGTACCGAGCGAGTCCTGTCCGAGATGCGGCAGGCGGGTCTCGTCGCGACGGAGTTCGGGCCCGACGGATTCCTGCCGGAGGACCCGCGTGCCAAGGCGGAATTGCTCGCCTCCAACGGACTGCGCGCGGTCGGCGGGTTCGTTCCGGTGGTCCTGCACGAGGCGAAGATCGACCCGCTGCCGCAGATCGAGGCGACCCTCGCCGCGTTCACTGCCGCGGGCGCCGGGGTGATGGTGCTGGCCGCCGCCTCAGGGCTCGACGGCTACGACACGCGGCCCGAGCTCGATGCCCACGGCTGGCGTGCGCTGTGCGCCCAGGCGGACCGGATCCGGAGGAGGTGGCCCGCGCCGCGGCGCGCCGGGTACGGCGTCCGCTGGTCGGCGAGCACGGCAAGCTCATGCTGATCGCCGCCGACCATCCGGGCCGCGGTGCGCTCGGCGTGGGCGGGGACGCGATGGCCATGGCGGATCGTGGCGAGCTGCCGCGCCGCCTGGTGACCGCCCTCGCTCGGCCCGGCGTGGACGGGGTGCTGGCCACGCCCGACATCGTCGAGGACCTGCTGCTACTCGGCGCGCTCGACGAGAAAGTGGTGTTCGGATCGATGAACCGGGGCGGTCTGCACGGGGCCGAGTTCGAGCTCGATGACCGGTTCACGGCCTACGACACGCGTTCGATCGTCGTCGGCGGGTTGGACGGCGGCAAGATGCTGATGCGCATCGACCTCGCCGACCCGGCCACCGTGACCACTCTGGAGTCCCGCGCACACGCGGTCACGGAGCTGGCCGGGCAGGGACGCGCGGCGATGATCGAACCCTTCATCTCCCGACGCGTCGACGGGCGCGTCCGCAACGACCTGAGCGCCGAAGCGGTGATCAAGTCGGTCGCCATCGGCTCCGCGCTCGGGGCGAGCAGCGCGCACACGCGGCTGAAGCTCCCGGTGATCGACGAGATGGAGCGGGTGATGGCGGCCACCACCCTGCCGACGCTGCTGCTCGGCGGCGATCCGACGAGCGCGCCGGACCGCACGTTCGCGGCCTGGGAGAAGGCGCTCGCGGTACCCGGGGTGTCCGGCCTGGTCGTCGGGCGGGCGCTGCTCTACCCGCGCGGCGGAGACGTCGAGGCGGCGGTGGACCAGGCCGTTCGGCTGGTCTCCGGCGGCTAGGAAGAAGAGAACAGACAACAGCATTCCGGTAGCACTCTTTGGGCAAGGAGGCCCGATCATGAAACGTACTCGGAAGCTCTTTCTGGGGTTGCTCGCCGCGGCGACACTGGTTCTCGCCGGCTGCACCAACTCCGGATCATCGGGGAGCAGCAGCTCCACGAACGTCGCGGCCGGAGGTTCGTGCCCGTACACCTTCGCGGTGATCACGCACGGCGACAACGGCAGCTTCTGGAGCGTCGTGTACAAGGGCGCGAAGGCCGCGGCGGCCGACTACGGCTGCAAGCTCAGCGAGGTCTACGGCTCGCAGCAGCAGGGCCAGGCGCAGCCCGACGACAACGCGGAGAATGCGCAGATCCTCAACGCGATCAACCAGCACGTCAGCGGGATCGCGGTCTCCGACCACGATCCGTCGATCATGAACTCGACGCTGCAGCGGGCCAAGGCGGCCGGGATTCCGGTCGTGCTGCTCAACGCGGGCTGCGACAACACCGACATCGCCGCGTCCGGCGCGATGACCTGTGTCGGGCAGCCGGAGACGCTGGCCGGGCAGCACGCCGGGGCGCGCTTCCTGCAGGATGGCGCGAGCAACGTGCTGTGCGTGGTGCACCAGTCAGGGCAGAACCTGCTCGACCGCTGCAACGGAATCGCGCAGGGGCTCGGGCTGAGCGGCAACTGCTCGACCGGCAGCGCGCCGTCCTCGGGGCCCGCGTGCACGGAGCTGATCCTCTCCACGCCCAACGCGGCCTCCAACCCGCAGCAGGCCATCGGCCAGGTCAGCTCGTACCTGCAGTCGCACCCGCAGATCAATGGGGTGATGACGTTGAACAACGCGATCGGCACGGCACTGGTCTCGGCGCATCCGACGAACGTGAAGATCGCCACCTTCGACCTCAACCCCGCGGTCCAGCAGGACATCCAGTCCGGCGGCATCGACTTCGCGGTCGACCAGCAGCAGTTCCTGCAGGGCTACCTGCCGATCAACTTCCTGTACCTCTACACCAAGGACCACGGGCAGACCACCGGCGGCGGCACCACCGTCGCGAGCGGGCCGCTGCTGGTGGACAAGACGAACATCTCGACGGTCTCGGCCGCGATCTCGGCGGGTGATGACTGAGATGAGCACTCCCGTCGCGGGCCTGCGGGCGGGCTCCCCGCCCGCGGGCCCTCCCCGGGGCGCGCGCGACGAGCGCCTCGAGCCGGCCGGCCGGCTGACCCGTTCGCTGCGCCGCCCGGAGCTCGGTGCCCTGCTCGGCGCCGTGGTCGTCTTCGTGCTGTTCGGCGTCGCCGACTCGACCCCGCAGCATCTGTGGTTCACCCAGACCGGATTCGAGTCCTGGGCGCAGCAGGCGGCGTTCTTCGGCATCATGGCCGTGCCGGTCGGGCTGCTGATGATCGGCGGCGAGTTCGACCTGTCGACCGGCGGCATGACCGGTTTCACCGCGATCCTGATGGCCCTGCTGATCGGCCAGCTGCACTGGGACGCGTGGCTCGCGGTCATCGCCACCTTCGCGTTCGGCGCGCTGATCGGCGCGCTCAACGGCCTCGTGGTGGTCAAGTCGAAGCTGCCGAGCTTCATCGTCACGCTGGCGACGTACTTCGTGTTCCGCGGCATGAGCATCGGCGGTGTGCTGCTGGTCAACCACGGCAGCACCGAGCTGAGCCTGACGAATCCGAACGGCGGTGGGATCGGCAGCGCACGCGCCGTGTTCGGCAGCTCATTCGGGTCGAACGCAGGACTGCCCACGGGGTATCAGACCGCGATCATCTGGTTCGTCGTCGTCACCGCGTCCGCGGTCTGGCTGCTCAGCCGTACCCGCTTCGGCAACTGGATCTACGCGGTGGGCGGCGACGCGAACGCCGCGCGCAACGTCGGCGTGCCGGTCGCGCGGACCAAGGTACTGCTGTTCATGGGCACCTCGACGGCGGCCTCGCTCGTCGGCGTGATCTCGTTCCTGCAGACCTACTCCGCGGTCTCCGAGCAGGGCGTCGGGTACGAGTTCTACTACATCATCGCGGCGGTCGTCGGAGGCTGCCTGCTGACCGGCGGCTACGGCTCGGCGCTGGGCGCGGCTCTCGGCGCGTGCATCATCGGGATGGCGTTCCAGGGCGTGATCTACGCGGGTTGGGACAGCTCGTGGAACTTCACCTTCCTCGGCGTGATCCTGTTCCTCGCGGTCGTGGTCAACATGCTGATCTACCGGCGCGCCAACCGGGCACGGCGATGAGCGAAACCGAGGAGGCGAATATGCTCGAGGTGCGCGGTATCAGCAAGTACTTCGGCAGCGTCAACGCGCTCAGCGGCATCTCCGCGACGGTCGGCGCTGGACAGGTCACCTGCGTCCTGGGCGACAACGGCGCCGGCAAGTCGACGCTGATCAAGATCCTCTCCGGCGTCTTCCCGCCGGACGAGGGGGAGATCCTGGTCGACGGGGACCCGGTACGCTTCGGCGGCCCCCGCGAGGCCCGCGACCTGGGGATCTCCACCGTCTACCAGGACCTCGCGATGGTGCCGCTGATGTCCGTGTGGCGCAACTTCTTCCTCGGCAGCGAGCCGACGAAGGGGTGGGGTCCCTGGCGGAGGTTCGACGTGGAGAAGGCGAGAGAGCTCACCAGCCGCGAGCTCGCCGGCATGGGCATCGCGATCCGCGACCCCGAACAGCCGGTCGGCACGCTCTCCGGCGGCGAACGGCAAGCCGTCGCGATCGCCCGCGCGATCCACTTCGGCGCGCGCCTGCTGATCCTTGACGAGCCGACCTCGGCCCTCGGCGTGAAACAGGCCGGAGTCGTGCTCAAAAGGATCGTGCAGGCCCGCGAGCAGGGCATCGCGGTCATCTTCATCACGCACAACCCGCACCACGCCTACCCGGTGGGCGACCGCTTCGTGGTGCTCAGCCGCGGTACCAGCCTCGGCGAGTTCGCGAAGTCCGAGATCACCCGGGAGGAACTCATCCGGCTGATGGCCGACAACGCGGAACTCGAGGCCCTGGCGCACGAACTCGACGTCGTCCCCGCCGCCCTCGGCGTCGAGGCCGATGAAGACACTGCTGGTTAGCGATCCGGACGCCTTCTCCGGGTCGCCGCGCTTCCGGCGCCCCGGAGAAGGGCCTCGGCTGATTAGCATGTTCAGTGTCAGGACCGGTCGTGCACCGAAGTCGAGTCGGTGGGGCCGGGTGTTTCCGCGCTGGGAGTGGGTGGGCGGGTGGCGGGTCTGCGGTTCGCGGTCTTGGGTCCCATGCGCGCCTTCCGCGGGGACGCGGAGGTGGGCTTGGGCTCGCCTCAACAGCGTGCGGTGTTGGCGATGCTGCTCGTGCACGCCGGTGCGCAGGTCACCCCCGAGGACCTGGTCGACGGCGTGTGGGGCGAGAAGGCACCGGAGACCGCATCCCACGTGATCCGCGTCTACATCCACCGGCTACGCCAAGCACTCGGGCGAGAAGGACCGGGCCGGATCGACTCGGTGGGCGGAGGATACGCACTCGACCTCGACGCGCACTCCTGTGATCTGACGCGGTTCACCCGACTGCTCGATCACGCCCGCCAGGCGCGCAGCGTCGGGGACCCGGCCGGCGCGGCCGACCTGTACACCGAGGCGCTCCGGTTGTGGACCGGGCCCGCGCTCGCCGGGGTTCCCGGACCCTACGCGAGCGCGCAAGGCCACCGGTTGAACGAACTGCGGCTCAGCGCACAAGAAGAACACCTGACCACCGTCGTGGACCTCGGACACTACGACCACGCCGCCACCGAACTCTCCACCCTCACCCAGGCCCACCCGCTGCGCGAACGGCTGCGCGAACTGCACATGCTCGCGCTCTACGGCGCCGGCCGACAAGCCGAAGCACTCACAGCGTTCAACAACACTCGCCTCCTCCTGCGCGAGGAGTTGGGAGTCGACCCCGGACCCGGCCTGCGCACGATGCACGAACGCATCCTCGCGATGGACCCGGCCCTGCTCGACCCCGCACCCAGATCAGCGGCACCGCCCGCAGCCACGGCAGCGGCCGGGCCCGTCGCCCCCATCCCGGCACAACTCCCCGCCGACGTCCCCCACTTCACCGGCCGCACCCGCCACTTGGAGACCTTGACGGCACTGGCCGGCCAAGCCGAGACCACAGTCGTGGTCTCCGCGATCGGCGGCACCGCCGGCATCGGCAAAACGGCCCTCGCCATCCACTGGGCACACCAGCACGCCGCGCAATTCCCCGACGGCGCGCTCTACGTGAACCTACGAGGCTTCGACCCGGCGGCCTCCCCACTCCCGCCGGACACGGCCCTGCGCGGATTCCTCGACGCCCTCGGCACACCCGCCACACGCATACCCACCGGACCCGAAGCACAACAAGGGCTTTACCGCAGCCTGCTGACCGGCAAACGGATGCTCATCGTACTCGACAACGCCCGTGACACCGACCAGGTCAAACCCCTGCTCCCCGGCACACCCGGCTGCCTCGTCCTGATCACCAGCCGCAACCAACTCACCACACTCATCGCACTCAACGGAGCCCACACCCTCACCCTCGACCTCCTCACCCCCGAAGAAGCCCACCACCTGCTCACCCACCGGCTCGGCACCCCACGCATCGAAGCCGAACCCGACGCCACCCAAGAACTCATCGAACTCTGCGCACGACTACCCCTCGCGCTCAACATCACCGCCGCCCGCGCCGCGCTGCAGCCGAAGCGGCCCCTGGCGGCCTTCGTCGACGAACTACGAGACGCCCACCGGCAGTTGGACGCCCTGAGTATCGGGGAGGCCACCGCCAACGTGCGCGCCGTGTTCTCCTGGTCCTACCGCACGCTCGCGCCCGCGGCTGCGCGCGTGTTCCGGTTGCTGGGAGTGCACCCGGCTCCGGACATCAGCCTCCGCGCGGCAGCCGGCCTTTCCGGCTTCGATCCCGACACGACGCGTCACGCTCTCGACGAACTGGCCCGCGCGCACCTGATCATCGAGCACTCCCCGGGCCGTTACACCCTGCACGACCTGCTGCGCGCCTACGCCGCCGAACAGGCCGCCGCCCACGAAGACGACGCCGAGAGGCAGGCCGCGCTGCGGCGAGTGGTCGACTTCTACGCCCATACCGCCTACGCCGCCGAGCTTGTCTTGGCCCCCCTGCGCGATTCGATCCCGCTCGACCCCCCGATCCCCGGCATGCACCCGCAGCTGATGCCCGACGCGTCGGCCGCGCTGGCCTGGTTCGATGCGGAAAATCCGAATCTGCTGGCCGCCCAGCAGGCCGCTGTCGGCAATGCCTGGCACCGCATCGTGTGGCAGTTGGCGTGGTCTCTGAGCACCGTCCAGATCCGGCGCGGACACCGCCATGACCAGGTCGCCGTGTGGCAGGCCGCGCTGGACGCAGCCACCCACCTGCCCGAGCCCGGCGCCCGCATACTCGCTCATCGGCGTCTGGGCATCGCACTCGCCGACCTGGGACGACACAAGGAAGCGATCGGGCACGGCCGGCAGGCCCTGGACCTCGCCGAGGAACACCACGGCCTCGGCGAGCAGGCCGCAGCCCACCACATGCTCGCCTGGATCTGGGAACAGCGGGGCGACCGGCAGGCCCTGGAACACGCCCTGGAACACGCCGAGCACACCCTGGACCTCCGTCGCGCACTCGGCGAACCGGCCCGGGAGGCCCAAGCCCTCAACGAGACCGGTTGGTTCCTCGCGCAGTTGGGCGATTTCGACACCGCGCGCACGCATTGCGAGGCCGCCCTCGCGATACAGCGGCGCATTCGCGATCCCGCGGGCGAAGCGGACACGCTGGACAGTCTTGGCTATATCGCCGACCATAGCGGCCACCACCAGCAAGCCATCGATTACTACCAGCTGGCCCTAGCCGTCTACGCCGAACTCGGCCATTTATTCCAAACCGCCGACACCCTCGACAACCTCGGCCACGCGCATGCGGCCCTCGCCGAAAACGAGCAGGCCGAAACGGTCTGGCGAAAAGCACTGGAGCTGTACCGGCAGCAGGGACGCGACCAAGCCGCCGACCGCGTGCGAATCCAACTCGACGCTCGCGGCCGCCTTGCGGGGCGGAAACCCCCTTCCACTGAACTACCGCGAGAAGGCTGACGGGGCGGACAGCTCGGTCAGCAGTTTCTCAATGACCTGTTTGGTGACGTGCGGCATGCAGAACACGTGAACGTAGTCGCGGTCGGCGCCGTCGTCGAGGTACGCGCGTTCGCCGACCAGACCGAACTGCGCCACGATGCTCTCGGCGGGACGACGGAAGCGGACCGCCAGAGCGTGCTCGGCACGCTCGACCCACAGCGGAGTTCCAGCGGAGTTCTCCAGCTCGCGAAGGCGCTGAACGAGATAGTCGGCGAGATCGAGGGCGTCGCACGCGGCTCGCACCTGGTCGGCGTGCCCGCGCAGGGAGAGCGCGTACCACAGCAGAAGGCTGGACAGGCCGTTGCGCGCGCCCGAGAGCGTGGTGTCGGGGGACCCGATGTACCGAGGATCGGACGGCGGTGCCATGCGGAGCTTCTGCTTCGACATGTAGACCCCGGTGGGGAACGGTGTGCCGAACCACTTGTGCCCGCTGGTGACGATGGAGCTGACGTAGGGAAGCCGGAAGTCGAATCGCGGGCCCGACTCGGCGATCAGCCCCTGCTCCGCCGCCATCTCCACGAACGGCAGGAAGCCGGCGCCGAGCGCCCCGTCGATATGCAGCCAGTAGCCTTGGCGCCCAGAACCGTTCGACTCGTCCCGCAGGCCGTTGCGCAGCAGCACGCCTTCGATCTCGTTCCACACCGCTTCGGGGACATCGCAGGCCCCTTTGAAGGTGCTTCCGAGATTCAGCATGATGCACGGCGGGTGGCCGCGGTCGGCGAAGAACTCCACGAGCGCCGCAAGTTCGCCGACATCGATGCTGCCGGTCCCGGTGCAGCCGCCGACGCTGGGGACCGCGGCCGGCCACTGTCCGGTGGCGGTGATCGGGCACTGCCCCGGGTAGCGGGAACCGCCCAGCTCGTGGAAGGTCGGCAACCGCAGCATCGCGGCGCCCTTGGCAAGCGAGTAGTGCGCGTCGCCGGAGTAGAAGAGTACTGGCTCGCGCCGCCGCTCGAGCGCCCGCCCGTCGGCCAGCAGGTCGCTGCCCGACAGGTAGTCCCGGGCATTCCACATCGCGAAGAGATTGCCCTCGGTCGATCCCATGCTGAGCACGTAGCCCCAGTAGGAGTCCGGGTCCGCGACATCCGAGGGACTCCGTGCGTGCCAGAGCCGGGCGAAGTAGTCGAGAACCTCCCGCTCGTACTCCTTGCTGTTCAGCGCGGTGAGGCTGGGGCTGAAAGGGTCGCCGATGTTGTCGATGTGGAAGTCGAGGAACGGCCCCAACCGGGCGTAGCCCTCGAGCCGCTGGCTCCACTGATAGCCGAGCATGAGGTCGCGCCGGTCACGGTATACGCCCGCCGACCGCTCCAGCATCGCGTGGGCCTGCTCCACCGATCTCCCCTCGATGGTCATCTCATGCCCGTCTTCCGTGCCAGCGCCGTGCCGATGAGCGCGTCGAGGATTTCCGAAAGCTCGACGCCGGCGTCCGCCCACATGCGCGTGTAAAGGGACGTGGGGCTGAATCCGGGAAACGTATTGATCTCGTTGAACACCGGTTCGACGCCGTCGCGCAGCAGGAAGTCCACCCGGGCCAGACCACGGCAGCCGAGGATCACGAAGGCCTCGACCGCCAGGCGCCGCAACTCGGCGGTGAGCTCCGAGTCGAGCGGCGCGGGCAGCAGCACCCGCGCGGCCTGGTCGTCCTCGTACTTCGCGGTGTAGTCGAGAAACTCCCGGCGCCCCGCGGTCAGCACGATCTCCGCCGGCGCGCTGGCGACCACGCGGCCGTCCGGATACTCCAGCACCGCGACGTCCAGCTCACGACCCGTCACAGCTTGCTCGACCAGAACCTTTCGGTCCTGCGCGCGGGCGGTGGCCAGAGCCGCGGGCAGTCGCTCCCAGCCGCGCACCGGGCTGACGCCGAGGCTGGAACCGGAACGCGCGGGCTTGACGAACACCGGCAGTCCGAGACGCTTCCGCTCAGCGTCCGAGAGCTCCTGATCGGCACCGCGCAACAGGACCCAGTCGGCCACCCGAAGACCGCTCGCGCTCAACACCCGCTTGGCCAGGTCCTTGTCCATGCCCAGGACACTGGCCGCGACGCCCGAGCCCACGTAGCACGCGCCTACCGCGTCCATCAGCCCCTGGACGGCACCGTCCTCGCCGAAGCTGCCGTGCAGCGCGGGAACGACCACGTCGGCTCCGGCCAGGACGGCCAGCGCGACCTCATGGTCCGTGCCCGCACGCTCGGCCGGATCCGGCGTGGCGGCGGCCAATCCCGCCGGATCACACGGCCCGCGCGGCCAGTCGACAGGGCCCGGGATCCACCGGCCCTCCGGACTGATCCGCACCGGCCGGACGCTGTAACGATCGCGATCGAGACGACCGATGATCGTCGCGCCCGAAGCGACGGAGACCTCGTACTCACCGCTCGGGCCGCCGAACAGCACGACGACGCGCGGCCGGCGCGGTCCGCGCTCCCGCGTCTCGGCCGGGCTCCGCTCGGAATCTCGCGTTTCCGCGGGTATGTACCGGCGCGGCAGGCGCGGACCCACATTCGTCATGATCTCGTTCTCGTTCGTCCCAGCCCACGCGGCCCAATCGGCGATCGTCGGCTCGCCGCGGTCACCCGGCCCGAACACCAGCACCTGCTCGCCCACCGCGAGCCCGGCCGATCCGGCGTCCGCGACGCAGGAACTCATCGCGATCGTCCCGGCCACCGGACGACGCTCCCCCGCGATCCACAGCTGGGCCCGTGCGGAAGCCGCCTGCGGCAGCCCATCGGCGAAGCCGACCGCGATCAGCCCCAGGTCGCCGGTTCCCGGCAGGCGATAGGCATGCCCGTGGAACTCGCCCTCGCCCGCCTCGACCCGTCCGGTCGCGATCACCCGGCTGCGCAAGGTCATCGCGGGCACCAGCCCGTAGCTGCGACCGCGCACGGCCTCGATCCCGTACAGCGCACCGCCGACGCGGATCAGGTCGTATCGCGACCGCGGGTTCATCAGACCCGCCGACGTCCCCGCGACATGCGCCATGCGGCCGGTCAAGCCCGCCTGAGCGGCGACCCGCAGCGCCTCGTCGAACACATCGAGCTGTCGCTCCGTCGCCGGATGGGCCGGCTCGTAGACGAATGCCAACGCCGAGAAGATCCCGCGCACGTGCACCAAACCGCACCGCTCGAACCACGCCGCCTTCTCCACCAGCGCGGGCCACGCGCTCAGTGCGGCTCCGTCGCGGTGCAACCCCGTGTCCACGGACAGGTGGACCTCCGCGCACAGCCCCAAGCGCTGCGCACTGGTCGCGATCGCACCGAGGTCCGCCAGCGACGCGACCGGCAGATCGATCTCCGCCGCCAGCGCGGCCGCCACGTCCTCCCCCGGTGCCAGGAGGAAGGAGAGGATCGGCGCTTCGATCCCCGCCGCTCTCAACGCCGACGCCTCGGCGAGGAAGGAGACTCCCAACCAGGTCGCTCCGGCGCCCAGCGCCGTCCTCGCCACCTCGACGGCGCCGTGCCCGTAGCCGTCCGACTTGACCACCGCCATCAGCGGGATGTCCGTGCACTCTCGGTAGATCTCGACATTCCGGGCGATGGCTCGGAGATCGACTTCCACCTCCGTGTGCATTGCGTTCGGGTCCGGGGCAAGCGCTGCGGGCACGGGACTGAACCAGCCAATCTGCGGAGGAGCCGAATCCGCCTTCACCTGACAGGCACATGATTCCGCCGACCGTACCCGCTGCCTCTGGCATCCGGTACCCCTGCCCGCAGGTCTTCCCTTCAGTACTCGATGCGTTGCCCGATCGGCCATAGGCGTCGGGAAGTACACGCAGCCGTGCGAAAGTACTGAGCCGACAGCGGAAGCGGCGGACAGGCGGAGCTCATGAGTGTGAACATGGATACCAGCGGCGCTGCCGCGTCGCGTCGTGGCGGCCTGCTGACACTCGATCAACTGCGTGCGCTGGTTGTCGAGGGTGTGGTGGATACGGTTGAGGTTTCGTTGACCGATATGCAGGGTCGGTTGCAGGGTAAGCGGTTGTCGGCCGAGTACTTCCTGGACGTGGTGGTGCCGGATGAGACGGAG
>NZ_DASZKT010000144.1:0-5738 GCF_035552695.1 Actinospica sp. | reverse complement strand
GACTTGCGGCAGGTCATCGAACTCTGCCACGTGATGCTCGACGAAGCCCCCTCCGACGACATCGTCATGGCACACGTCGAGCGCTGGGCGAAGGTGCTCGGCTTCGGCATCGCCGTCTACGCCCGCGACGACCGGCTGCTGGCCGCCTCCGCCAGAGCCGCGGACCCGAACTCGCTGCCCGCCGGAGACGCCGCCGTGGCCAGGGCCTCCGCCGAACTCGTCCCAATCGGCGACGGCCGCTGCGTCATCCCGATCCGCATCGGCCCGGACCACTACGGCACGCTCGTGCCCCGCCCGGCGGGACAGCTGACCGACCGCGACACCATGGTGCTGCGACTCGCGGTCCGCATCATCGCGGCCTGCATCGGCAGAGGCCCCGGCCAACCACACGGCGGTGGAGACCGGCAGCGCGATGCCCTGCTCGCCCAGCTCCTGCGCTCCGACGCGCCGACACCGTCGCGCTCCGTCCTGGCCCGGCTTCGCGAACTGGCATCGACCGCGACGCCCCGCACCTCATCATCATCGCGCGCACCGAAGCAGGGCCGCGCAGCAAGGCCGAGCCGTGGGCCGAGTTCTACGCCAGCCGCGTCAACGGCCTCTACCTGGCCCGCGCCGAGGACATCACCCTGCTGATCCCCGGCCGCGCAGCCGAGTCGGTCGCGAACTCCGTCCGCGAGGAACTGACCGCCGCGCTGCGCTCCCCGGTCACCGTCGGCGTCGGCGGCCCCGCGAGCAAGCTCGGCGAGCCGGTCCGTGCCGCGTTCGCCGAGGCCCGGCGCTGCCTGTCCGCCATGGTCACCCTCGGCATGATCGGCCGCTCAGCCGTCCCCGGCAAACTCGGCTTCCTAGGCCTCCTGCTGGCCGGCGGCCGCGACGTCCCCCAACTCGTCGGCTCGGTAGTCGGCCCCGTCTTCGACTACGACGAACAGCGTTCCGGCGCCCTCGTCGAGACCCGCGACGCCTACTTCGAGTCCGGCAGCAATGCCACCGCCGCCGCCAAGGTCCTGCACGTCCACCCCAACACCGTCTCGCGCCGACTGGACCGCATCAGCGAACTGCTCGGCCCCGACTGGCAGTATCCCCAACGCATGCTCGAGATACAGGTCGCCCTCCAACTCGCCCGCATGCGCGGCGGCCTCTCCGACGACCCCGACTCCGTCCCCAGCGAGTCGGTCGGCACCTGATTTCGAACGCGGCCGCACTAGCATGAATGACGTGGTGGACGCGCCAGATGATCACCCCACGCAGGAACCGCCCGTGCCGGACCCGAGGCTAACCCGACTCGACCGGCTGCGTGACTCGCCCGCGTGGAGTTTCGAAGGACCGATAGGCGGGCTCGGAGCGGCGACGGTCGCGGGCTTCGACCCGGTCGGCCAGGTCTTCGGCACCACCGTGGCGTACCTCGGCCCTCCCGGCCTCGGCCACTGCTTCGTACCCGGCACCGGCTCCGGCCGCCGTGCCGCGCTCACCAGCGCCGACCCGTACAATCCGCTGCTCGAGAAGCTCGTCGCGGCGCGCGTGCTCGCACTCGACCGCGCAGTGGCGGAATGCCAGGCGCTCGGCGGCGACGGGATCATCGGGATGCGGCTGAGCGTCGCGAACTTCTTCACGAACACCGTGGAGTTCACCGTCGAGGGCACCGCAGTCCGGGCACGCTCGACGACCCGACCGCACACACCGTTCACCACCCACGTCTCGGGACAGGACCTCGTGACCCTCCTGCGCTCCGGCTGGGTGCCGTTCTCGCTGGTCTTCGGCATGGCGATCGCCGCCTGCCACTTCGACGACACCATGTTCCAGCAGACCAGGCGCGGCGTAGGCGCCGCCGCGAACCGCGAAGTGTCCGGCTACACCCGTATCGTCAACGACGCTCGCCGGCAAGCCCGCAGAACGCTGGAGCACGCCGTCCGCGAACGGGGCGGCGAAGGCGCCGTCCTCCACGACACGACGCTCCACCTCAGCGAACGCGAATGCCCCTTGACCGAGCAGCGCACCGACTACCTCGCCGAAGCCACAATCCTCGGATCAGCCATCATCCCGCTCGAGCGATCCGCCCAAGCCCCGCAGCCGTCGCCGCTAACCATCATGCGCCTCGACCACCGCCCCGAAAACAAGGCAGCCCCCGAGCCCGAACCGAACACCATCCCGACCCCGAGCCTCGGCGACCGCGCATTCGCATACTGGTCCACCCGCCGACTCAAGCCATAAAGCGCGACAGCGACCGCAGCGTCGTGAACGCCGCCCTCCCCGCGCACCCGTCACGACCGGCGGTTTGCCCGGCGTCCGGTCCACCGGCGTCGGAGGCCCACGGTACCGTCAGCCCATGACGACAACCGTCCGCCTAGCTGGCGTTTCCCTCGACACGGACGACCCGCACCGCCTCGCGGACTTCTATCAGCGGCTGCTGGACTTGGAAGTCTTCCTGGACGCCGACGACGTCGTAGCGCTCAAGGGCGCAGGCTTCCTGCTGACCACCCAGCGCGTGGAAGGACACTCGCCACCGAGCTGGCCGACCGGGCCCACGCCCAAGCAGATGCATCTAGACATCGCCGTCGCCGACCTAGACGAAGCCGAGCACCTCGCACTCTCCCTCGGCGCGACCCGGTCGCCGCACCAGCCTTCGCCGCACGAGTGGCGCGTACTGATAGACCCCGCCGGCCACCCGTTCTGCCTCACAACCCAGCCCCCGCTAGACCTAGGCTGAAAGCTCGTATTACGGACGCGAGGAGTTGAGCAACGCAGCCCCGCCCGGTCGTTGGTTCGTGCGCCCGCTCGACGACGACTTCGCGAACGGCCAATCCGACTTGGACGGAGGTGTGGCCACAGATGGGCGAGACCGATCCGCACATCCACGTCGAGCAGAGGGAGCTGAGGGCTGGCCCCGATATCCGTAACCTGATGTCGTCCGTGCTGGGCCGTGTGCCGGACATGCCGAGCGTCATCACCACCGGTTGCGGCCTGAATGTGCCCTACGCGATGACCTCTCCTCGTCCGGAGAGCGTGACGTGCCTCGCCTGTCGAGAGCACGCATGCCGGGAGTACCGGGCGTTCACTGAACAGGTCGAGCGCCTACGTTCGTTGCCTGGCATGAATGTCACCGCCAGCCAGATGGCCAGCGCCGGCCAGCGCCGTGGAACGGCTCCGGGATCTGGCGAAGAGGTTTTCCGGCCAAACGGAATAACGGCGAGAGGATTGACAATTTCTCTCGTTCGTCCGCCCTATTGCTGTGAGCCCTCCACCGCGTCGACGAGCCTCAGGGCCGCCCGGGCCGAGGCAGCTAGCTCAGAGTCGCCCGAGGTCTCCCGCGCGGCGAGCGTCAGGTTGAAGTAGCTCCGGGCCTCGGCGGTGCGGCCTTCGTCCAGTCGCTGCTTTCCAAGGTGCTGCCAGGCGTAGGCGAGGAGCTCGGGCGCGGTGGCCTCCGCAATCCCGAGCGCCGCCTGGTAGTGCGGTTCCGCGGCTGACAAGTCGCCGCCGTAGCGATGCGCGTCGCCCATGTTGATATGAATCGCCGCTGCTCGCGCGGTCTCTCCGTCGTGCTCGCACATCGCGAGTGCCGCCCGCAGCACCCTCAGCGCCTCCGAGTGCCGCCCCAAGACGAGCAGCCCTACGCCGAGTTGTCGCATGCGCCGCGAATCTTCGGTCTCGCCGGACAGCGAGTCCACCAACTGTTCCAGCGCCGCGCGGTCCCGCGGCACCATCCGCCCCCGCCCATCGAGGCTGATGAGATCGTGCATTTCACTCCAGCTTCTTCGGCGGGTCGCAGTCGCACCTTATGGTGGACTCACGTGTCAGCCCTCAACGATAGTGTCCTGGCATGACTCCTGAGCTCCTCGAAAGGCTGGGCCCGTTTCGCGAAGAGGCTGTGCGGCGCGGAATTCCGTCCGCTGACGTCGACCAGTGGATCTCGTCCACCGTCCGTCCGTGCGCGACGCTGTCAACCGGCGGGAACGGATCGATCGTGGGACAGTTGGGCGGCCCGCTAGCCCTTCCCGCAGACATATCGGATCCCGAGTTCCCCCTCGTCGCCTCCATCGATTGCGCCGCGATACCCGAGCACGCCACCGATATCCCGCTACCCGCGGACGGCCGCCTGCTGCTGTTCGGATATCCCGACGACGACAGCATGTGGGGCGCGGGCGGAGGCAGCGTGGTGTACGTACCTCACGGCGCCGCAGTCGAGACGCGGAAGCAAGAATCCTGGTACACGAGCGACCCGGACGCCCAGCGGATCACGGACCAGTACGCACAGGGCGAACTGAGCCTGACCCCGGACATCTGCCTCCCGTTCTATGGTTGCGTGGACCTACCCGAGCCCCCCTTCGGCAAGCCGCTGCCCGGCCATCCGCGCTCCGAAGAGCTGTGCGACGCGTGGATCTGCACTGCCGACCAAATTCTGCGCGGTGGAGTGCTGCAAATCGGCGGATACGCCTGCGACGAGTACCAGGGTTCCGATGTTCCACTACTGTCATCCACGGTGGACAACCCCGAGGGCTGGGTACTGCTCGCCGAATGGCGCCCCCAGATCGAGGGCAGGGAAGGCGCCACCATCCACTGGGGAATCCGTCGGCAGGACCTTGCCGCACTGCGTTTCGACGAGGTGAGCGTAAACGTGTTCTGGAACCCCTGACGCGGGACACCCCAATCCGCATTCCCGGTGATATTCCCCATTGCCGTCCGTGCTCGTCGGGGCCCAAGAATATTCTGAGAATTTCTCCTGGGATCCCATGATTTCGCACTCTTTGTCACCCCACTGATCTATACTTTAAGTATCAGATCGAACACTCTAAGTGCCATGTGGGTGGGTTTTCCGTGAATGGTTTGGTGGAGGTGCTGCGGGAGCAGCGGGGGTTGTTGGTTGAGTTGGACGCGCGTCGGGATCAGGTCATCGCGACGGCGCTGGAGGCGGCGCGGAGTTTGGATGCTTCTGATCGTGATGCTGCGGTCGAGCTGCTGGAGGTGGCGGAGGCGGTAGGTCGGCGGGGTCAGGCTGATCACGGGCGGCTGGTGCTGCTGTTGGCGCAGGCCGATCGGGTCAAGGCGGCGCGTGGTGGCGTGAAGGCGTGGGTGGCGACGCGTCTCGATGTCAGTGATGGTCGGGCCAGGGACCTCGCGCAGGCCGCGCGTAGGATCGGCGCGGTCCAGGAACTGGCGGAGCCGCTGTCTTCAGGGGAGATCGGGCCGGGCACGGTCAGTGTGCTGTCCCGGGCGGCGAAGGCGGTCAACGGTACGGGCCTCGACAAGCCCGCCGCCCTGACCGCGATGCTGGAGACCGCTCGTTCCGAGGGTGTGACGGCGGCGGCGAAGCAGGTGCGTGTCCTGGAGCACACGCTGGATCCCGGTTCCGGTGAGGAGATCATCGCCCGGCAGCGGGCCCGCTCCTTCTTCCGAGTCATCGAGCTCGAGGATGGGCTGTGCCGGTTCGAGATTCTGCTCGACGCGGTCCGTGCCGCCGTGTTGCGTAGTGCGGTGGATCAGCAGGCGGCGGATTGGATTCGGCGGGCGCAGTTCGATGGTGCGCAGCCGTTGCCGGAGGATGTGCGGAGTGTTGAGCA
Organism: Actinospica sp.; assembly: GCF_035552695.1. Classification (NCBI taxonomy): domain Bacteria; kingdom Bacillati; phylum Actinomycetota; class Actinomycetes; order Catenulisporales; family Actinospicaceae; genus Actinospica; species Actinospica sp. The sequence goes on along the minus strand of NZ_DASZKT010000144.1, from coordinate 186 downwards.
GATTAATGCGCAGGCGGTCACGCGTCTTGCGGAGGTGTTTCTTACCGCGCCGGGCGGGGTGCGTGGGGTGAGTTTCACGCCGTCGGTGTTGTTTTTCGCATCACTGAGCGCGACCGGGGACGATCCTCTCGCCGAATCGGCGTATGGCACCGTCGTGCCTCGTTCGGTCATGAATGCCGGAGCGCA
>NZ_DASZKT010000143.1:0-4011 GCF_035552695.1 Actinospica sp. | reverse complement strand
GCGGGCCGCGATTTCGGCGAGCAGGTCACCCGCCGTATGACGTTCTTCGAGCGGCCGGAACACGTCCGTCACGTTCGTCGCCTCCCGTCCGAGGGCCCTCGTCGGCCCGGTACTCCACGGTAGGCCGCGGCCGGTCCCGCGGGACTGCGGATTCCGGGCGGCTTGCTGTGGATTCGCGGGCCTGCCACACCCGGCGGCTCCGGGGCCGTCGGATTCGGTTACCGGCCGCACCCGGCGCGACTGGCCCGTTCGTGCCGGATCGCCCGAGCGGACGCAACCCCCGGCGAACCGGCGGACGTCCCCGGGACATGATGATCAAAGGTTTGCGCCGGACGCTGGTGGTACTCGTGACGCCGGCGGCCATAACCGCCGTGGCGGCCCCGGCCAGCGCGGACACGCCCGCGCGGGTCACCGGCGTCACCGCCGCGGACCAGGCCGCCGCACTCGGGTGCTGGACGCCGGAGCGGATGCGGCAGGTCGGGGCCGGCTCCGAGGACAAGTGCGAGAGTAGCTCCACAGTGGACGAATCGTGGCCGAGGTAGCCGATCGAGAGGTCCTGGCCGAAGTGCAGCTCGTAGTCGCCGCCGCGGCAGGAAACGGCGACATCGTCACCGCGACGGGCGCGGACGGCTGGGCGTTCGTCTGGTGGCTGGGAAGCGCCACCGCGAAGACGGTCACCGAGTACGCGGCGAACGGCCACGTCGTCACAACCCTCAACGCCAGGTAGCGACTGCGGCCAGTGCCGGCCCGCATACCGCGGTGGCCCCCGCCAGATCCGCCGACTGCGGCGAGTTGGTGTCGTTGATCAATAGACGGGGTCTCCGGTAGTTCGATCAACGACCAAGACGATCGAGAAGTGGCCCGCCGTCGCGACTACGGCTGCCGTGGGTGCGGGTCTGACCAGCAGGGCTGTCAGGTGCGGGTGTTCGAGGACGTGGCTCGAACCGGAGCCGGCGCGGTCACGAGGAGCCGACGATAGGCTCGTCGAACAGCGGGATGCCGCTGCGGAGCCGTTCGAGGATTTCCAGGGTGGTGTCGACGTAGCTTCGGTGGGGCTCGCGCGCGACGAGGGTCTGCGCGGCGAAGCGGGCGCCGATCAGCGCTCCAGCGAGGGCCACGACCTCGATGTCCTCGGGGGTGCGGCCGAGCGCGGAGGCCACGAGACGCGCGGTCTGCTCGACGTCCCACGCGCCGCGGGCCCGCAGTGCTGCGGCGATCTCGGGCACGGTGCGCCCGAGCCGCATCCGCAGCTCTTCCTGGGCACGCTTCTGCTCGTTCAGCCCGGCGAAGGTAGCGCGGATCGCCTCGATCAGCGCGACCAGCAGCGGGGTGCCCACCGGGACTGCGGCGAGGGCCTCCTCGAACAGCGAGTCGACATCGTCGAACAGGACGACATCCTCCTTGGTGGCGAAGTAGCGGAAGAACGTGCTGCGGGCGACCTCAGCCGCGCCGGCGATGTCTTCGACGGTCGTCGCCTCGTAGCCGCGCTCGGCGAACAGACGCAGCGCGTGGCGCTGCAACTCGGCGCGGGTGCGCGCCTTCTTGCGTTCGCGCAGGGAATCCACCCACAAAGTGTGGCACACCCCCTCACTAAACAGGACTCAGTCTTATTTAAGACTCAGTCCTGTTTTCCTGGTAGCGTGTCAGGCATGAATACGGACACAGATGTCACGGTCGTGGGGGCAGGCCCGACGGGCTTGGTGGTGGCGGGCGAGCTGGCTCGGCGGGGCCGCCGGGTAACGGTGCTGGACAGCGCGCCGGCGCCGTTCCCGGGTCCGCGCGGTAACGGCATCCAGCCGCGGACTTTGGAGGTGCTCGACCCCCTCGGGGTCACCGACCGTCTCGTGGCATTGGGCACATTCAGGCTGCCGTTCCGCCAGTACGCGACCGACGGCGCCGTGCGGGAGCGAGACAGGCATCCCGGGCTAGAGCCGACGCCCGACCAGCCGTTCGCCCGGCCGTTGATCATTCCACAGTGGCGGACGACGCAGGTGCTGCGTGAGCGGCTCGCCGAGTTCGGTGTCACGGTCAAGCAGAATGCCCGCGTGGTTGCCGTGGAGCAGGACCAGGACGGAACCACCGCCATCCTCGAGAATCGGCGGCGGCTGCGCTCGCGCTATCTCGTCGGCGCCGACGGTGCATCGAGCACAGTCCGCAACGCGCTCGGAGTCGGCTTCCTCGGCCAGACCCACGACGAGGTCCGGATGCTGCTGGCCGAGGTCGAACTGGACGGGCTCGACCGCGACCACTGGCACACGTTCGACCTCGTCGGCGACGACGGCGCCGGTTTCCTTTCCCTGTGCCCGATGCCGGCGAGCCCGACCTGGGCGCTGGGGCTGCGCTCGCCCGACCCGGACATCCGGGCCGACGAGGCGACGCTGCACACCGTGGTCGACGGCATCCGGCCGCGGGTGCGCCTGCGCCGGATCGGCTGGTCCTCCACCTGGCGGCTCAACGTGCGGATGGTGGACCGCTTCCGCGTCGATCGGGTGTTGCTGGCCGGCGACGCCGCGCACGTGCACTCACCGGCCGGCGGCCAAGGCCTCAACACCGGGATCCAGGACGCCATCAACCTGGGTTGGAAGCTCGCCGCAGTGCTCGACGGCGCCGAGGACGCCCTGTTGGACACTTACGAGGCCGAGCGCAAACCGGTCGCCGCAGCGGTCCTCGGGCTTTCCAGCGAACTGTCCCGCCAGGTGCTCAACTCCGGTGTCGGCGGCTACGCCGATCGCCCGGCAGCCCTCGCCCGCCAAGGGCTACAACTCGACATCAGCTACCGCGCCGATCCCGACGCACCTGGCCTGCGACCGGGTGATCGCGCTCCGGACGCCCCGCTCGACAACACCACACTGTTCCTGCTGCGCCGGCAAGCCAACTGGACGGTCCTGGCCTTCGACGGGACCACTGAACCAGTCCATGACGCCCAGGTGCTCGACGCTGACGCACTCGATGTCGACGGCTACTTGCGTCGGACCTACGATCCCGTTCCCGGCGAGCGCATCCTGATCCGTCCAGACGGTCACCTCGGATGGCGCGGCACCGGCGCGATACCAGCGACCGGCACAACGAGCGCACTCGGGTACGCCGCGCAATTGTCGGACGGTTCGGCCGCACCGCGCACATAGACACAGACCACAACGAACGACCCGAAACAACCGCGCTGTCAGCACTCCACGCCGTCCGACTCCTCCGTTCTCAGACGCCGCCAGCCGATTGCCCGCTCGCTATCCAACCCGCGGCTCGCTCCGTCCCTCATTCACGACTCGATCTCACATGCCAGGCGCGTCGCTGTGTGATCTTGAGCGGCTGATCGTTGATGGTGGTCGGCCGGTCGTGGTAAAGAGCAACCCGCTACCTCGCCACCTACGACGGCCGCACGGTGGCGCCACATCTGCTGGACAGCACGGGCCTGGGTACCTTCCACGTGTTCCCATTGACCGGCCCGGCCGCACGCAACAAGGGCATGCCATTATTCCTCCGGCTCGTCCAGGACCAGTTCCTGGCGCCGTGCCGAGGAGACGGCGAAACCATCAAGCCTGACAACGTCGCTCGACGGTCGAAACCGGACTGACGAGGTACCTCTCCAGCGACCTAGCGCACCGCGGGAACTGCTCCAGGTCGGCAACTGTGGTTCACCCCTGGAGACCCCACAGGGGTGGCTGGTACTCACCCATGGCGTCGGACCGATACGGACCTACGCATCGGCGCCATGCTGCTCGACCTCACCGATCCGACCCGAGTCCTGGCCGTGCTGTCCGAACCACTGCTCGCACCCGGCCGGCTGGAACGGACCGGCTACGTCCCCAATGCCGGGCCGAACTGCGACCATCGCGACCCAGCGCCGACGGCGGAACGTCTCAACCGCGGTGTTCGGGTGGCGGCCGATCTCGTACCGTCTGTTGTCGTGTTCCGGCCAGGTGTGTGTGCAGGCGCTCGCGGACCTCGTCGGGAGTGTAGGCACGGCGCCGTCGTTCCTGCCGCACGATCACGACTCCAGTCGCGGCGACTCCG
>NZ_DASZKT010000142.1:0-17222 GCF_035552695.1 Actinospica sp. | reverse complement strand
ACAACGTCTTCCGCACGCTGTCCTACTTCGACGGCGTCAACTTCGCGGCCCGCGCGAACGCGCCTGCGCACTACGCGGTCGCGCTGATGGACGACGTGTGCCCGCCCTCGACGGTCTTCGCGTCCTACAACCACTACGCCGGGCCGAAGGACATCGTGGTCTACCCGTACAACGGGCACGACGGCGGCGGCCCCTTCAACGACCCGACCGCGCGGGAGTACCTCGCGAAACTCAGCCGGTGAATTCGAGCCGCGCCCGGTCGCTGACCGGCCGGTAGCCGATGCGCTGGTAGAGCCGATTGCTGACGGGGTTGGCGAGGTCCGTGAACAGCAGGACCTCGCCGGCCCCCTGCGCCTGCGCGGCCCGCGTCGCGGCGATCGTCGCGCCCGCCGCGTAGCCGTGTCCACGCAGTTCCGGCGGCGTGTACACCGGCCCGATCCGGCTCATCCCGGCGACGATCGGGGTGTGCCCGGCGAGCGCCACCGGCGCGCCCGATTCGTCGGCCCAGAGCCAGAAGATCCCCTCGGCCACGCGCCCCTCGGCCATCAGCAGAGCCATCCCGCGCGCATCCGCCGGAACCGAGTGCTCGACCTCGTCCCAGAACCGCTCCATGTAGCCGGCGATGAGCTCGACGTCGTCGTCCGTAGCGAGCCTCGGCTTTCCGGCCGGAACCGGGTCCGCCGCGACGAGCTCGTCCAGCCGATAGAGCCGGAACCGCTCCAGGACGCGCGGCTCGCTACCGGTACGCGCGGCCCACGCCGCGATGAACGGGGCTTCGCAGGACATCGGCAGGTTGATCTCGCGTCCCTCGAGTCCTGATCCGGGATCGGCGATGAGGTCTACGAGTCCTTCGATGCTCTCGGGCGGCACGTCGGTCAGGACGAAGGGGTAGGGCGGCGTGCGCAGCAAGGCCCCCGTCGCGGATCCGGCGGCGTCGTACCAGGTCAGCAACTGCGGATCGCGCTCGCCGAATGCGTACGGACCTTCGGTCCTGAGTCGGTCGATGACCGTCAGCAGCAGGGTGTTGCGTACCGGCTCGGCGGCCAGAATCCGCACCGTCGTACGCAGGAACTCCTCGACGCTCTCCGCGGCGACCCACTGGTTCAGCGGCATCGTCTCAGCCTTCCAGCAGGCCGTTGATCACGCCGTAGTCGAGGCCGCCGAGCACGGATTCGTACGTGCCGGTCGCCAGCAGTTCGCGCCCGGCCCGATCGACCAGCGCGTACGCCGCCTCGGCGACGACCGCGCCGAGGCTGACCCGCGCGACACCGAGCCTGCCGAGCTCCGCGACGGACAACCCGCCCGGCCGGCCGCCGACGTTCACCGGAGCGTCGATCCCGGCTGTCAGCGCGGCGATCGTCTCCGGGTCTCCGGCGCCGAGCACGAACACGCCGGTGGCCCCGGCGTCCAGATACGCGCGGGCGCGGCTGATCGTCTCCGCGAGGCGACCGGATTCCTCGCCCACGCCGCAGAGGAACACGTCGATCCGGGCGTTGATGTACAACGGAATCCCGGCACTCTCGGCCGCCGCCCGCGCCGCGGCGAGCCGCTCGGCCTGTTCGGCGATCGGTCGCAGCGCGACACCCGAATCGGCGGGAGAGGGGTGTGCATCCTCGATGTTCACGCCGACCACGCCGGTCTCCAGCACGCGCGCCACCGTGTCGGCCACGTCGGCGGGCGTGGCTCCGAAGCCGCTCTCGATGTCGGCGGTGACCGGCAGCCCGTCGCTCGCCGCGACGATCCGCCGCAGCAGTTCGAGCATCAGGTCCCGGTTCACGTGGTTGCCGTCCGCGGCACCCAGCCCCCACGCGACGCCGGCGCTCGTGGTCGCGATCGCGGAGGCACCCGAGGCGGCCACGATGCGCGCACCGGCCGCGTCCCAGATGTTCGCCAGAGCGAGCGGGGCGGCGGGATCGTGCAGGGCGCGGAAGCGGGTGGCGAGTTCGTGCAGCGGGCGCTCAGTCGTCATACGCGCATTGAATCAAGCTTTCTGCGGTTGCGCCGGTGTTTTCCCGGCATGATCGCGAGCCGTGCCGTAGACCTCGCCCACCAGGCGCATCGACTGGCCGATCTCACGCAGCGCGGCGGCGACTGCCTGCTCTGACTCCCGCGCGGCGACGACGGCCATCGGTGCGGCGCACGCACGCAGCGCGTCGACCGCGTCCGCCGGATGCCTGCCGTCGCGGCGACGCAGTCGATAAAGCCTGCGGTGCGCGATGAAGGAGGGGGCGACAAGTTCCAACTGCGCGAGGTTTTCGGCGAACCGCTGGTGGTGCAGGGCGAATTCCGCGGGCGCGTCCTGTGCCGCTTTCCGGGCGTCCCCGAGTGCGGCCATGCAGCCCCTGACGCGGCGGCCGAGTACGTGCGAGCTCTTCACCGGCAGAACGAACCAGGCGACCAGGACCGCCAGCGCGCCGCCGATCACGATCTGCAGCAAGCGCTCGCCGATCAGACCGACATTCCCTTCGCCGAAGTAGCCCTGCAGGAGCGAGAGCACGGACGTCACGCAGCCGGCCCAGTAGGCGTAGCTGATCGTGCGTAGCCAGCCGCCGACGACAACGGTGACCAGGATGATGACGACCGCGGTGTTGTCGTGCGCCGGCAGCAGCCCGGAAATGAGCGTGGCCACGATCGTGCCGAACCCGGCTCCCGCGATGCGCAGCAAGCACTTGTGCACGACGTCGCCGCGGCCCCGGTTGCCGCTGTTCACGATGAACGCGGTCAGCACGATCCAGGTCCAGTGCGGGTCGAAGACCGTGCGCCCGATGACGAACGCGAGCGCGAGGGAGAGCGTCATCTGCACCGCCATGCGCGTGCTCGCGGGAATTCGCTGGCTGCTCTGGGTCGGCCTGGCGCCCTGATGCGGAGCTGCCGGCGGACTCTCGACGAATCCGGTCCGTTCCGCCCCCGCCTGCGTCACCCACACCCAGGCATAGGCGACGAGCGCCGCGACCGCGCTCCACATCATCGAGCGCAAGGTCGAGGACGACTGGCCCGGCAGCACCGGCACCGGCGTGATGAGCAATGCGATGAACGGCAGCGCGATCAGCGTGCCGAGCCGCGTCGGTAGACCGCCGAAGCGGCGCATCCAGATCGAAAGGCCGATCGCCGCCGTGAACAGCGTGTCGGCGACGTTCGGGTGCTGCACGAACAGCCGCGCCACCTCGTTGCACCCGATCGAGATGAGCGGCAGCGTGACGAGCGCGAACAGCCGGTTCCGCAGGCCGCGGTTCCGCTGCGTGCGGCCGAGGGTCATGCCGAGGACGGTGGTCAGCACGACGATCGTCGGCCCGAGATGCTGGAGACTGTCCAGCAGCAGGCCGGAGCCGAAGCAGAGCAGCAGCGTGCCGGCCTGCACGATCGCAGGCCGAAGATTATTACGCAATGCGTACGATATGGAGGGCATACTCACGGTGATTCCCCTCGTTTGGCCGCCTGTCCCTCCTCGTAATAGTAAGAGATAGCGTAGTAATATGACCAGTGAGTTCGACGCGGAGCTCATCGCCCAGGTCCGGCGCGGCGCATCCCGGCTGGCCCGGCGGCTGCGGCTGGAACGTCCCGCGGATTCGATGCCGGGCAGCAGGCTCACCGTGCTCGCCCACCTGCGCCGCTGGGGACCCGCGACGCCGGGGGAGCTCGCCGCGTCCGAACGTCTGCAGCCGCAGTCGCTGACCCGGGTCATCGCCGACCTGGAGGCCGAGGAGCTGCTGACGCGGCGGCGGGACGAGCGGGACCGCAGGCAGTACGTCCTCGAGATCACGGACGCGGGACGATTCGCCCTGGCCAGGGACATGGAGACGCGCGACGAGTGGCTCGCGCGGGCGATGCGGGACCTGACCGAGACCGAGCGTCAGGTGCTCTACCTGGCCGGAGGGCTGATGGATCGGCTCTCCGGCCTCGGCATGTCAGCCCACCAGGTACTTCGCGTTGCCGACGAGGGCGGGGCCGAGCGTGAGGAGCTGGGTCTCGGCGAGCAGCATGACGATCAGGCCGAGTGAGATGAACGCGAACGAGGATTTCAGCAGCTTGCGGCGCCCGGCGACCACGGCGAGGCAGATTATGGCCCAGGGCAGGAAGGCGAGCGCGTAACGCCCTGAGATGTCGAGGAAGTACTCGTTGCTGCCCATGAACACCTGCGCCTCGACTACCAGCGCCACCGACGCGATGCCGACGAACGTGGCGGCGCCGAGCATCCAGCCCCAGGAGCGGGCCCGGCTGGCGGTCATCACCATCAGCGGCGCGCCGACCAGAACCGCGCACAGCAGCGTCGCCCAGATCGACACCGTTTCGCCGTTGATCGAGTCCGGCAGCCAGTACGAGGTCGTCAGGTTCGTGAAGGTGCCGAACGTGTTGCTCAGCAGGTCGCCGGCCTTCGAACCGGTCAGCGCGTCGCCGTTGACCAGGTTGGGATTGACCCAGTCGGCCACGCCCCGGCCGTCCTGGAACTTGGTCCAGCCGAGGTAGACCAGCCCGAAGCCGGCCCCGATGACGACGCTGATCGCCAGCGGGCGCACGGCCGAGAGCCAGCCGGGACGGTTGCGCCGCTCGCGGTAGAGGATGCCGAGCGCAAGGAAGAACGTGACCCCGCCGACGACCAGCATCGGCAGGCCGTTGAGCACCTTCGTCCCGGTGGCGAACACCGTGGCCAGGAGCGGGACGATCAGCCCCATGCGCTTGTCGACGAGGATCCGGGCCAGCACGTACAGCGCGAGGGCCCCGCACAGCGCGGCAGGCGCGTCACTGGTGATCTGGCTGGTCGAGGCGAGCACGCCCGGGCACAGCGGCAGCAGCGCGGCCGCGCCCAGCGCGTACGGCCAGCTGATCCGGAACCGGCGCGCGGCCAGGTAGAGCACCAGCATCGCGGCGAACAGCCACATCGCGCCGAGGTCGCGCCCGACGGTGATGAAGTTGTGCGTGCCGGGAATCACCCCGCTGATGACGCGGTCGAGAATCCCGGTGACGAAGTAGTACACCGGCGGGTCGCCGAAGGTGTAGATCTGCGAGGTGGTCTGGAAGGTCGACGCGTTGAACCCGGTGCAGACCGGGGAGCCCGTGCTGGCGTACAGGTCGTGGCAGTACCACTCGTAGCGGATCTCCTTGGGCGTGAGCTCGCCCTTGTACGGGATGTTGAAGTGCGCGATGTCGTAGAGGTACCCGGCGTGCACCGGCTCGTCCGTGATCGACATCTGCGGCCCGTTCGCCACCGCGATGATCACGAGCGCGATCGCCAGGCAGGCCAGCACGAGCGAGACCAGCATCAGTCGCCGCACCGGATCTCCGCCGAGCGTGCGCTGATCTCCGGCCCGCGGGCTCGAGGTCGCTCTGGCCCGCCAGGCCGTGATCGTTCCCAGAAGTGTCATCGCCCAGCCTTCAGCACGTAGTTGCGCGGAACGTTAAGGCCGTCGGCTTAAGTAAACATTAGGACCCGTTTGCGACACGATTCCGTATCAGGGCACAGCTGACCTGCCGCGGAACGAGGCCGCGGCGTACTGATCGGGCCGATGCCCGAGGCGGGGGCAGTACCCGCCGAGGCCAAGGCGCGTCCACCGACGTCAAGCCCTTACAAGCCTCCGCCCCCGATTCTGCACGCCCCCGTCCGGAACCACCAGACCGAACCGCAAAAGATCACCCGAAATTCGCGTGAGCGATCACATGAGCAATCACGAGGTCGACTGCGAAGTCATTGAAGAGAAGCGCTGCTAAAGCACGCGCTGGCCCTTGCCGAGGGCGATGATGCCGTTGGCGGAGGCGTGGTAGAGCTCGCGGTCGCGTTCGGGGTTGACGCCGACGGTGGCGCCGGGCGGGACGACGATGTTCTTGTCGAGGATGGCACGGCGGACTACGGCGCCGCGGCCGATGCGGACGTTGTCGTGCAGGATGGAGCCCTGGACGACGGCGCCCTCCTCGACGATGACGCCGGGGGACAGGACCGACTGCGTGACCTGGCCGGTGATGATGCAGCCGGGGGCGACCATGGACTCGCTCGCGATGCCTCCCGCGACGAACTTGGCGGGCGGTCGCTGGACGGTGTGGGTGTAGAGCGGCCACTCGTGGTTGTAGAGGTTGAAGACCGGGTGGATCGAGATCAGGTCCATGTGCGAGTCGTAGTACGCGTCCAGGGTGCCCACGTCGCGCCAGTAGCCGTGGTCGCGTTCGGTCTCGCCGGGGACGTGGTTCTGGTCGAAGTCGTAGACCTGGACATGGCCCTCCTCGGTGAGCATGGGCAGGATGCTGCCGCCCATGTCGTGCACTGAGGCGTCGTTGTCGGCGTCCTTGGTGAGCGCGTCGATGAGGACCTTGGTGCTGAAGACGTAGTTGCCCATCGAGGCGTAGACCTGCTCCGGATTGTCGGGCAGGCCGGGCGGGTCGGTGGGCTTTTCGAGGAACCGGTCGACCTGCATGCCGTCGGACGCCGTGGTGATGACGCCGAAGGCCGAGGCCTCGGTGCGCGGGATGCGGATGCCGGCGACGGTGGCTCCGGCGCCGCTCTCGATGTGCTGGCGGACCATCTGGCGCGGGTCCATGCGGTAGACGTGGTCGGCGCCGAACACGACGACGTAGTCGGGCTGCTCGTCGTAGATGAGGTTGAGCGACTGGAAGATCGCGTCCGCGCTGCCGAGGAACCAGCGCGGGCCGAGCCGCTGCTGCGCGGGGACCGGCGTGACGTAGTTGCCGAGCAGGTTCGACATGCGCCACGTGGTGGTGATGTGCCGGTCGAGCGAGTGCGACTTGTACTGCGTCAGCACGCAGAGGCGCATGACGTCGCCGTTGACGAGGTTCGACAGCACGAAGTCCACCAGCCGGTACATGCCGCCGAAGGGCACGGCCGGTTTGGCCCGGTCGGCGGTGAGCGGCATCAGCCGCTTGCCTTCGCCGCCGGCGAGCACGATACCCAGGATCGAAGGTCCGCCACGCATGCGCCGCCCCTTTAGGTCCGCAGCTCCGGCGGCCGCTGCGACCGCCGGTAGGTCGTCACTTCCGCAGGATCTCCTCGTACACCGCCACCGTTCGGCGGGCGATCGCATCCCAGCCGAACTCGCGCACCGCGCGCTCCCGGCCGGCCTGGCCCATCCGCGCGGCCAAGGCCGGATCGGCTATCACGCTGTCGATTGCCTCGGCGAGGGAACGTTCAAACGCGGCCGGGCCCGTTTCGTCGTAGGGGACGAGGCGGCCGGTGACGCCGTCCGCCACGACCTCGGGGATTCCGCCGACGGCCGAGGCGACGACGGGGGTGCCGCAGGCCATGGCCTCGAGGTTGACGATGCCCAGCGGCTCGTAGACCGACGGGCAGGCGAAGAGCGAGGCGTGGCTGAGGAGCTGGATCACTTCGGGGCGGGGGAGCATCTCGGGAATCCAGACGACTCCGTCGCGTGATTGCTGGAGTTCGTCGACGAGGCCGCGGAATTCCTGGTCGATCGCGGGGGTGTCCGGCGCGCCCGCGCAGAGTATGAGCTGCACTTCGGGCGCGAGGGAGCGGGCCGCGCGGAGCAGGTGGGGGACGCCCTTCTGGCGGGTGATGCGGCCGACGAACAGCACGTAGGGGCGGCTCGGGTCCACGCCGTGCTTGATCAGCGCGTCGGTCTCGGCGGCCGGGCGGTAGAGCTCGGTGTCGATTCCGTTGTGCACGACGTGAACTCGGGCTGGGTCGAGCGACGGGTAGCAGCTGAGGATGTCCTCGCGCATGCCGTTCGACACGGCGATGACCGCGTCGGCGGCCTCGATCGCGGTGCGCTCGGCCCAGCTCGAGAGCGCGTAGCCGCCGCCCAGCTGCTCGGCCTTCCAGGGCCGCAGCGGTTCGAGCGAGTGCGCGGTCATGACGTGCGGAACGCCGTAGAGCAGCTTGGCGAGGTGCCCGCCCATGTTGGCGTACCACGTGTGCGAGTGGACCAGTTCGCGATCGGATACCGCCGCCGTCATGCGTAGATCGATCGACAGGCTGCGCAACGCCTCGTTCGCGTCGGATAGCGCCGGATCTGCTGCGTGACGGTGGACTCCGGCGTCGTCCTGGGCCGGCCGCGCGCCGGCCCAGGCGTGCACGCTCACGTCGGCCAGGGCCCGCAACTCGCGGGCGAGGAACTCCACGTGAACACCCGCGCCGCCATAGACGTCGGGAGGGAACTCCCTGGTCAGCAAGCCGATGCGCACGGGCCCTCCGGTCGTTCGAAGCAAGCTGCGGAGCACGGTTAGGGAGAACATAGCGGAGCGCGGCGGTCTGGGCTACGTACCAATATCGAGTTACTTGTTAGTGACTAGTAACATGGCCGCATGGCGGCGACGGTGACCAAGAAGATGACGGCTGATCAGCGGCGGGCGCAGATCCTGGCCATCGCGGCGGAGGAGTTCGCGGTCGGCGGTTTGCACGGCACGTCCACCGAGACGATCGCGCGGCGGGCCGAGATCACGCAGGCCTACGTCTTCCGGTTGTTCGGCTCGAAGAAGAACCTTTTCATCCAGGTGGTGAGGGCCGCGTTCGATCAGCTCGCCGACGGGATGCGGGATGCGGCGGGGGACGCGTCGGGGATCGAGGCGTTGGCGGCGATGGGCAGCACGTACGACGCGCTGCTCGCCAACCGCACGGCGCTGCTCCTGCAACTGCAGGGCTTCGCCGCGGCGAGCGAGCCGGAGGTGCGCGACGCCGTGCGGGAGAGCTTCTCGCGGATGTGGCACACGGTCTCCGAGACGACCGGGCTCGATGCGGTGACCGTCAAGTCGTTCCTGGCGTTCGGGATGCTGCTCAACAACGGCGCCGCGTTGCAGGTGCGGGATACGGACGAGCCGTGGGCGCTCGGCGTGCGAACGCGCATCCAGCCGGGGCTGTTCGAGCACATCACCAGTGAGACGAACCGATGACTGTTGGAACCGTGGCTGTCGACAGGCGGGTAAGGGCTCTGCCGGGCACGTTGCTGTTGATCGCGCTGGTCGTCGCGATCGCGGGAAGCCTGGGGTCGCCGCTGATTACCAGCGTCGCCACCACCTTGCACGTCTCGCTGGCGGCGGCTCAGTGGACCCTGACCGTCACGCTGCTTACCGGGGCGGTGGCGACGCCGGTGCTCGGCCGGCTGGGGACCGGGACGCGGCGGCGGCCGGTTTTCCTGGGGACGCTCGGAGTGGTTGTGGTCGGCAGCGCGTTGGCGGTGCTTCCGCTGCCGTTCGGGGTTCTGCTGGTGGGCCGCGCGGCGGTGGGCTGCGGATTGGCGATGGTTCCGTTGCTGATGGCCGCTGCCCGCGAGCATCTCGACAAGGACCGTGCCGCGTCGACGATCGCGATGGTCTCGGTGGCCTCGACGGTCGGCGTTGGTGTCGGCTACCCGCTGGCCGGATACCTGACCGACGTCGGCGGTATTCGGGCGGCGTACGCGGTGGGGCTCGTGTTGACCGCGGCCGCCTTCGTGGCGGCCGTTCGCTCCTTCCCCGACTCGGCGCAACCGGCCGCGCCCGCGCCGGATGCGATCGCGAGTGCGCTCCTTGTGGCAGGCCTCATCGTGCTGCTGCTGATTCTGGGTGAGCCTGCTCTGTTGCAGCGGCATCTGGGCGTGGCCGGTGCGCTTGCGCTGATCGCCCTCGTGCTGCTTGCGGGCTGGGTGTGGCGAGAACGGGCGCTGGCCGATCCGCTGGTCAACCTGCGTCTGCTGCGGCATCGCGCCGTCGCGGGGGCGAACGCGGCCATGCTCGTGGCCGGCGCGGGGATGTACCTGCTGCTCAGCTGCATCACGCGGTACGTCCAGACGCCGCACAGCGCGGGTTACGGGTTCGGCCTGAGCACGTTCACCGCGGGCCTGTTTCTCGTGCCCTTCTCCGTGCTCGGATTCATCGCCGGGCGTATCAGTCCGCGTGTTCGCACGAGATTGTCATCGCACGCGCTGCTGATCATTTCGACGGCGGTCGTGCTCGCGGCGTTTGTCGTGTTCGCCATGGTGCGCGGCAACCTTGCGGGGCCGCTCGTCGCGATGTCGCTGCTGGGGTTCGGGGTCGGGGCGTTCTCCGCCGCGATGCCCGCCGTCATTCTCGATGTGACGCCCGCTCAGGAGACGGCGAGCGCGATGGGCGTCAATCAGGTCGTGCGGAGCATCGGGTTTTCGGTGGGAAGCACGCTCAGTGCATTGATTTTGGCGGCGTACACGGCTGGCGGTGCGGTTTTCCCCAGCAGCCAGGGGTATGCGACGGCGGCGTGGATCGGCGTGGCCGTCACGGCGCTCGCGCTGGTGATCGCGGCTACGAGTCGAGCCAGGCCAGCGCGGCGATGACCAGCGCCTCCACACCCGTACTCAGCGTCGGCTCGATCAGCGGCGCGAAGTGCGGCGAGTGGTTGGCCGGGAGCTTGTCGATGCTGTTCTCCGCCAGGGCCTTGAACACGACGTCGGGTTCGATGCCGCCCCAGAACCAGAAGACCGTCGGCACGCCGATCGCCGCGCCGAACACGCCGACGTCCTCGCTGGCCGTGACCGGGGGCATCGGCAGGATGCGCTCGGGGCCGAAGTGCTCGGTGAACGCGGCCAGCGTCGTCGCCGTCGCGTCCGGATCGCTGACCAGTAGCGGGGCGCTCTCCTCCCAGGCGATGTCGGGTTCCTGGACGGCGGCGCTGGCGGCGGACTCGGCGCGCACGATGCGTTCGATCGCCTCCATCACGAGCGTGCGGGTGTGCTCGGCGGCGGAGCGGATGTTGATGCCGAGTTCGGCGCTGTCCGGGATGATGTTGGGCTTGTTCCCGGCGCTGAGCCGTCCGACGGTGACGACCGCCATCTCGGACGGCGACACCTCGCGCGCCACGATTCCCTGCAGCCGCGTGACCACGTTCGCCGCCATGAGCACCGGGTCGACCGAGGCCTCGGGCCGCGAACCGTGGCCGCCCCGGCCGTGCAGGGTCACGTTCACGGTGTCCGACGCGGCCATCAGCGGCCCGCTTCCGTACCCGATGAAACCGGCAGGCAGCGGCGCGACGTGCTGCCCGAGCACGATCGACGGCTTCGGGAAGCGGGAGAACAGCCCGTCGTCGACCATGTCGCGCGCCCCGCGCGCCAGTTCCTCCGCCGGCTGGAAGACGATCAGCAGCGTGCCGCTCCACTCGCCCTTCGCCGAAGCGAGCAGCGACGCGGCGCCGATCAGGCAGGCGGCGTGCATGTCGTGCCCGCAGGCGTGCATCACCGGCACCTCGCGGCCGTCCTTGTCGGTGGCGCGGACCTCGCTGGCGTACGGCAGGCCGGTCTTCTCCCGCACCGGCAGCGCGTCGAAGTCCGCGCGCAGCATGACGGTCGGCCCCGGCCCGTTGCGCAGCACGCCGACCACGCCGGTGCCGCCCACCTGTTCGGCGACCTCGTAGCCCGAGGGCCGCAGCGCCCGAGCGAGCAGCGCCGCCGTGCGCGTCTCCTGGAGCGACAATTCCGGGTGCTGATGCAGGTCGCGGTAGAGATCCGCGAGCTCTTCCCGGATCGCGGCCAGACCTTCGATCACCATGAGCGCAACGTTATCGCCAACGCGTCGGTCAGGGCGCTTCGAGGCCGCCGTCCGGACGACGGACGTTCGCGGCCCAGCGCTCGTGCAGGAACTTCGTCGGCGGGAACCGGTCCGCGGCCTTTTCGTCGAGGTCCACGCCGAAGCCGGGCTCCGGCGACGGGGTCAGGTAGCCGTCCCGGACGACGGGCGTGCCGGGGAAGACCTCGTGCGTGGCCTCGTTATAGGTATGCGACTCCTGATAGCCGAACGCCGGCGTGGAAACGTCGACGGCGAGGTTCGCCGCGACGCCGACCGGCGAGATGTCGCCGGGGGAGTGGAAGGCCGTGCGCACACCGAGCAGTTCGGCGAGGGCGACCAGCTTGCGAGTGGGCGTGAGGCCGCCGATCGAGGACGTGTGCAGCCGCAGCAGGTCGACGCCGCCCTCGTGTACCAGCCGCGCCGCGTCGGTGACCGAACCGATCTGCTCGCCCACCGCGATCGGCACCGGCGAGGCCTCGCGGACCTCCGGCAGCCGGTGGTAGTGCTCCGGCGCGATCACGTCCTCGAGGAAGGAGAGCCGGTACGGTTCGAGCGACCGGGCGAGCACGATCGCCTGCTTGGGCGTGAGGCGGCTGTGCACATCGTGCATGAGGCTGATCTTCGCGCCGAGCCGTTCGCGCGCCGCCTCGAAGAGCTTCGGCGCGTCGGCGAGGTACTGATTCACGTCCCAGCCGTCGGGGAACGGCGAACGCGGGTAGCCGCCGCGCGTGCCCGGCGCTCCGTAGGTGCCGAGCCCGGGACCGCCCAGCTGGATCCTGACATGCCGGTAGCCCTCGGCGATCAGCGCCTCGGCCCGGTCGAGTGCTTCGGCCGGCGTGGCCCCGGACGCGTGCGAGTACACCTCGACGGCGCTGCGGCTGCGACCGCCGAGCAGCTCGTAGACCGGCATTCCGGCACGCTTGCCCGCGATGTCCCACAGCGCCTGGTCGACGCCGGAGAGCGCGTTGTTCAGCACCGGTCCGTTGCGCCAGTACGACGAGTAGTGAATCAGCCTCGTGATGTCCTCGATGTCGGCCGGGTGCCGG
Source organism: Actinospica sp. (assembly GCF_035552695.1). Classification (NCBI taxonomy): domain Bacteria; kingdom Bacillati; phylum Actinomycetota; class Actinomycetes; order Catenulisporales; family Actinospicaceae; genus Actinospica; species Actinospica sp. The sequence goes on along the minus strand of NZ_DASZKT010000142.1, from coordinate 4,707 downwards.
CCGACGACCAGCGGGCCCACGTGCTCGTCGACCGCGGCCGCGACCGCCGCGTAGCGCTGGGTGAACGTCGCGCAGCCCAGGCCGTAGAGTCCGGGATCCGAGGTGTCCACGCGCACGACGACGAGCGGGGCGCCCTCCGGTGCGGTGACGATGGCGCGCACCGCGGTGACGCGCAGCTTGTCGCGCGCGGGCCACGGCGGCTGGGCCTGCGGCAGACCTCCGTCGGCTCCGAGCAGTCGATTCGGGCCATCCGCTGGCTGCGGCGTGTTCACAGTGCTCACTCCTTCGTGGCGACGACCCGCAGGTGAGCGCGGGAGAACCTGCGGGCGTTGACGGTTACGGGCAGCACGATCCGCTCCGGGGTCGCGTTCGCCTCGGCGGCGGTGATCCGCCGGTCCAGCAGGCGCATCGCGCGCTCGCCCATCTCGCGCGAGGGCAGCGAGACGGCGGCGACGGTGAGCGGCAGCACGTCGAAGGGCCCCGCGTCGTCCATTCCGGCGAGGTCCACGTCGCCGGGGATGTCGAAGCCCATGGCCACGAGGTCCTGCGCCGCGCTGGCGAGCACGTAGCCGTTGGCGCACAGCAGGACGCTCGGCGGCTGCGGTCCGCGGAGCAGTTCGGCGAGCCTGGCCCGGCGCTGGTCCGGCTCGAGCGTCGAGTAGGGGCGCAGCACGGTCAGATCCGGGCGAGCGGGAATCCCGTGCCGGCGCAGCGCTTCGAGGTGCCCGGCGAGGCGGTCGCGCACGCTGGTGACCTCGGTCTCGTCCCAGAGCGTCGCGATGACGCTGTGGCCGGACGCGATCAGCTCCCCGGTCAGGTCGTGGCCCGCGCTGAAGTTGTCGACGAGGACGGCGTCGGTGGCGATGTCGGGCAGGTAGCGGTCGACGAGCACCAGCGGCACGCCGCGACGCTGGGCCTCGGCGTAACCGCGTCCGGCCGAGGACCGCGGCCCGGCATAGGCGATGATGCCGCTCACTCCGTGGTCGAGCGCGGCGAGCAGCGCGCGCTCCTCGCGGTCCGCGTCGCCCTCGCAGTGGTTCAGGAAGAGCCGGTATCCGAGCTCCGCGCAGGCGGATTCGACTCCGCCGAGCAGGTTCGCCACATGCGGACCGTGGTTCTGCAGCACGCACGCGACCGACCCGTCCCCGGCCGCGGGTCGGTGCGGCGTGCGCGGGGCGACGAAGGTGCCCAGGCCGCGGCGGCGTACCACGTACCCCTCGGCGACGAGATCGTTCAGTGCGCGGACCGCCGTCGCGTGGCTGACGCCGTAGTCCTCGCAGATCTTGCGCTGCGTCACGAACGGCACCTCCGGCGAGAACCGTCCGGCCTCGATCGCGGCTATCAGCTCCTGCTTCACCTGCTGATAGCGCGGGATGCGGGGTGCGTCGGGTTGACTTGCCACGCCGTGACTTTAGCAGCACAAGCTCCAGCAGATAAAGGCTTGACATGTTAAATGCCGCGACTAGCATCCGGCCCTGTGAAAGTTCTGGTCACCGGCGCCGCCGGAACCCTCGGACGTGAGGTTGTCAGGCATTTGAGATCGCGGGGCTGGACGGTGCGGGCCGACGACCGCGTGCCGCTCGATCCGGGCGAGGCCGACGAGGTGAGCAGCGGCGATCTGCTCGACCCGGAGCGGGTGCGCGGCATCGTCGCGGGCATGTCGGCCGTCGTGCACGCCGCCGCGATCCCCGCCCCGATGCTCGGCAGCGAGCAGGAGATCTTCAGCAACAACGTGATGTCCGCCTACCAGGTGCTCGACGCCGCGGGGCGCGCGGGCGTGCCGCGGATCGCGTACATCTCCAGCCTCTCGGCCCTGGGGTTCGCGTACTCCGCGCACGGCATTTCGCCCGAGTCGTTTCCGGTCACCGAGGAGCACCCCTGCCTCGCCGAGGACGTGTACGGGCTCTCGAAGTCCCTGGGCGAGGGGATCGCGCGGACGGTCGCGCTGCGGTGGGGGAGCACGGTCGTCAGCCTGCGCTTTCCGTTCCTCGGCCACGGCGAGCGGCTGCGGCACCATCTCGACTACGTGCAGGCCGATCCCCGCAACGACAGCCGTGGTCTGTGGGCGTGGCTGGACACGCGAGACGCGGCGCGCGCGATCGAGGCCGCGCTCACGCGTCCGCTGACCGGCCACCACGTCGTCCAGGTCGTGGCTGACGACTCGACGTCGCCGGTGCCGACCGCCGAACTGCTGCGGGGGTATCACCCGAACAGCGTGCTGACGGAGCCGATCAAGGGCTGCGACACGACGTTCTCCACGGTGCGCAGTCGCGAACTTCTGGACTTCACGGCGATCCACGGCTGGCGAGACCTGGCTGGAGAGGAGTAGACGGTGAGCGACGAAAAGCAGCCGGTGCTGCGCGTCGGCATGGTCGGCTACGGGTTCATGGGGAAGGCGCACTCGCAGGCGTGGCGGAATGCCGCCCGGTTCTACGATCTCCCGTCGAAGCCCGAGCTGACCGCACTGTGCGGCAGGTCTTCGTCGGCGGTGGCCGCGGCGGCGGAGACCTATGGATTCGCGGGCTGGGAGACCGACTGGGAACGCCTGATCGCGCGCGATGACATCGATGTCGTGGACATCTGCACGCCGGGCGACTCGCATGCGGAGATCGCGCTGGCGGCCCTCGAAGCGGGCAAGCACGTGCTCTGCGAAAAGCCGCTCGCCAACACGGTCGAGCAGGCGCGTGAGATGGCGGCCGCGGCCGAGCGCGCGGCGGAGCGCGGCCGGCACTCGATGGTCGGCTTCAACTACCGGCGCGTCCCCGCGCTCGCGCTGGCCCGGCAGCTGATCGCCGACGGCCGCCTGGGCACGGTGTACCAGGTGCGTGCCCAGTATCTGCAGGACTGGATCGTCGATCCCGAGTTTCCCCTGGTATGGCGCCTTCAGGCCGAGAAGGCGGGTTCCGGCGCGCTCGGCGACCTCGGCGCGCACAGCATCGATCTCGCGCAGTACCTGACCGGCCAACGGATCACCGGTGTCAGTGCCCTGTTGGAGACGCTCGTGCCGGAGCGGCCGCTGCCCGGAGCGTACAGCGGCCTGTCGGCCGCCGCCGACGCGGGACACGTCGAGCGCGGCCGCGTCACCGTCGACGACGCCGCGCTGTTCACGGCGCGCTTCGAAGCCGGCGCGGTCGGCGTGTTCGAGGCGACGAGGTTCGCGACCGGCCACAAGAACGCCATGCGGATCGAGGTCAGCGGTTCCCTCGGGAGCGTGGCGTTCGACTGCGAGAGTCTCAATGAGCTGTCGTACTACGACGCCACGATGGATCCGGAGATCGCCGGGTTCCGCAGGATCCTGGTCACCGAGCCGGGCCATCCGTACCTGGCCGCCTGGTGGCCGCCGGGTCACCTGATCGGATACGAGCACACCTTCACCCACGAGATCAAGGATTTCGTCGAGGCGCTGGCCTCCGGAACCCGGCCCGAGCCGTCGTTCGCGGACGGCCTGCAGACGCAGCTCGTGCTCGCCGCGGTGGCGCAGAGCGCGGCCAAAGACAGTACGTACACCCTTGTTGGAAGGCAGTCCCAGCCATGACCCGTCCCGTTACGCTGTTCACCGGCCAGTTCGCGGATCTTCCGCTGACAGAGGTCTGTCGCCTCGCCTCGGACTGGGGCTACGACGGACTCGAGCTCGCCTGCTGGGGCGACCACTTCGAGGTCGACAAGGCGCTTGAGGACGACTCCTACCTGCCCGGGCTCCGGGACACCCTCGAGAAGCACGGACTGCGGGTGTGGACGGTCTCCTGCCACCTGACCAGCCAGGCCGTCTGCGACCACCCGATCGACGAGCGGCACAAGGCCATCCTGCCCGCGCGCATCTGGGGCGACGGCGAGCCCGAGGGCGTCCGCCGACGTGCCGCCGAGGAGATCAAGGCCACCGTGCGCGCCGCCGCGGCCTTCGGCGTGAACACGGTCGTCGGCTTCACCGGCTCCTCGATCTGGCACACGATCGCGATGTTCCCGCCGGTGCCGCCGGAGATGATCGACCGCGGATTCGCCGACTTCGCCGAGCGCTGGAATCCCATCCTCGACGTCTGCGACGAGGTCGGCGTCCGCTACGCGCACGAGGTGCACCCGAGCGAGATCGCCTACGACTACTGGACGACTCAGCGTGCGCTCGAGGCGATCGGCCACCGTCCGGCGTTCGGCCTCAACTTCGACCCGAGCCATTTCATGTGGCAGGACCTCGACCCGGTCGGCTTCCTCTACGACTTCCGCGACCGCATCTACCACGTCGACTGCAAGGAATCCGTTCGCCGGCTGAACGGCCGCAACGGCCGCCTCGGCTCGCACCTGCCGTGGGGCGACCCGCGGCGCGGCTGGGACTTCGTCTCGACCGGTCACGGCGACGTGCCGTGGGAGGCGTGCTTCCGCATGCTCAACTCGATCGGCTACGACGGCCCGATCTCGGTGGAGTGGGAGGACGCGGGCATGGACCGGACGGTCGGCGCGCCCGACGCCCTCGCGTTTGTCAGGAAGCTGACGCAGATCGAGCCGCCGGCGGCGTCCTTCGACGCCGCCTTCTCCAGTTCCAACCAGTGAGCAAGAACCCTCATACTGGTGGCCGAGGCCCAGCCGGATCGGGGCCGCTGTTCAGCTGACCGCGGGGGGCTCTAGAACAGTTCGCCTACTGCGAACTCGTCGCGACGGCCGTCGGTCCAGGTCGCGGCGAGCTGCTCTCTGACCACCGTCACCTGGACCGGCACG
>NZ_DASZKT010000141.1:0-7434 GCF_035552695.1 Actinospica sp. | reverse complement strand
TGAGCGTGGTGCTTGGCGCAGGCGGGGCGCGCCCGCAGCACTTCCAGCAGACCCCAACTGCCGTCGCGATCCGCGATCTTCTCGCCGTGGTCAGTTCGACGGGGGGCGGCGCGGGCGGTCGCTGCGGGTGCGCGCGAGTTGGTAGCCGGCCTGGAAGCGGGTGCGGGCGCCGACGTGTTGCAGCAGTTCGTGGACTAGCCGCCGCACCCTGCCGGCGCTGACTCCGAGCTTGCACTGGATCGCATCCCGCCTGGGATGCAACGCGCTACCGAGTGAGTCCCACGTCACATCCCAGGCGGAAATCAATCGGCCGCCCGCCGCGCTCTATATATACGAAACTAGAAGTTCAGTTTCTATATGGGAGCGCATCGTGCCACACACCACCCTCGAGGCGACCAGCCCGTCGGACGCCCGGACCACGGTCGCCGTATCACCGCACCAGCGGCTGCGGCGCCCACGGCGGCACGATCCGGTCCCGCAGAACGATGACCCGCGGTCAAACGGAGAGCCGCGGTCAAACGAGGCCCCGCGGCCGAACGATGCGGCGCGGGGGCTGCACGGGCCCGCGCTCGCTCTGATCCTGACCGCGGCCTTCATGGTGGTGCTCGACTTCAGCATCGTGAACGTGGCGCTGCCCTCGATCCAACGGGAGCTCGGCTTCTCGGCCTCCTCCGTCCAGTGGATCGTGACCGGCTACGCGATCACGTTCGGCGGCCTGCTGATCTTGGGCGGGCGCGCGGCCGACCTGTTCGGCAGGCGGCGGATGTTCGCCGCCGGGCTGCTGATCTTCACCGCCGCGTCCTTGGCCGGCGGCCTGGCACACGACCCGGTGCTGCTGGTCTCGTCGCGCGTCGTGCAGGGTGCGGGCGCCGCGCTCGTGGCCCCGGCCGCGCTGTCCCTGATCACCACCGGCTTCCCGCAGGGCCCGGCACGCAATCGCGCCCTGGGCATGTACGGCGCGACCGCGTCGATCGGCTTCGTGGCCGGCCAGGTCCTCGGCGGCGTCCTGGTCCAGTTCACCAGCTGGCGCGCGGTGTTCCTGGTCAACGTCCCGGTCGGTCTGCTGGCCGTCCTGGTCACGCCGCGTCTGCTCGGCCGGGCTCGCGAGCCGCGGTCCGAGCGCAGGCTCGACCTGGGCGGCGCGCTGCTCGTCACGCTCAGTGTGGCGGCGTTGGTCTTCGCCATCGCGCAGGCGGGCACTGTCGGCTTGGCCGCTCCGGCGCCCCTGGCGGCAATCGTCGTCGCGATCGCGTCGGCCGCCGGGTTCGTCGCGGTCGAGCGGCGCCATCCGGACCCGCTCGTCCGTCCCCAGCTGCTGCGGTTGCCGGGTCTGCGCAAGGCGAGCACGATGAATCTGCTGCTCGGTTTGTGGAACGCCGGAGAGATGATCGTGCTCTCGCTCTACCTGCAGCAGGTCCTGCACTATTCGCCGCTGGTGACCGGCCTGGTCATCGCTCCGCAGGGCGTCGTCGGGTTCAGCGCGGGGGCGTTCGGCGCCAGGCTCGCGCGGCGCATCGGTATCCGCCGGGTACTGATGCTGACCAGCGGAATCGCGACGGCCGGCTTCCTCGTGCTGACCCAGCTCCCGGTCAGCGGCGGTTACAGCCCCGTGCTCGCCGCCGTGATGCTGGTCGGATTCGGCACCGCGGGAACCGCCTTCGGCACGATGGTCACGGCGGCCGAGAGCGTCGCAGACCACGAACAGGGCGTCGTCGGCGGAGTGATCAACACCAGCCGTCAGGTCGGCGCGGCCATCGGCGCGGCGCTGCTGCCCGCGGTGGCGCAGGCGGTGCACGGTGCCGGCCCGACGACCGGCGCAGCGGGTGACCGGGTCGCGATGCTCATCGCCGCCGCGGCGGCGGCCACGGCGACCGCGGTGGCCTGGCACGACCGCCAGGGCAGGCCGAAATTAAGCACTCGGACCGACTAGAACAATCAGATTCTGCTATTGGACAGATAGATGGCGGTAGGCCACGGTGAGAGCCGTGGGCCCGCCGCGCACCGTATATCGAGGAGGATCAGAAACATGAGCTACCTTGCCGCGTCTGACCGCTATGACGCCGGTGCGTTCCGCCGGACCGGACGTTCCGGACTGGAACTCCCCAGCATCTCGCTGGGCCTGTGGCACAACTTCGGGGACGGGCGCGCGCTGGAGACGCAGCGCGCCATCCTGCGCCGGGCGTTCGACCGGGGGGTGACCCACTTCGACCTGGCGAACAACTACGGCCCGCCCTACGGCAGCGCGGAGCGCAACTTCGGCACGCTCTTCGCCCAGGACTTCCGGCCGTACCGCGACGAGCTCGTCATCTCGACCAAGGCCGGCTACGACATGTGGCCGGGCCCGTACGGCCAGGGGGGCGGGTCGCGCAAGTACCTGCTGGCGAGCCTGGAGCAGTCGCTCGGGCGGATGGGCCTGGACTACGTGGACATCTTCTACAGCCACCGGTTCGACCCGGACACGCCGCTGGAGGAGACGATGGGCGCGCTCGACACGGCCGTGCGCTCGGGGAAGGCGCTGTACGCCGGGATCTCCTCCTACAGCCCGGAGCGCACGCTCGAAGCCGCGGGCATCCTGCGGGAGCTTGGCACGCCGCTGCTGATTCATCAGCCCTCGTACTCCATGCTCAACCGCTGGATCGAAGCCGAACTCCTCGACGTGCTCGGCGAGTTGGGCGTGGGCTGTATCGCCTTCTCGCCGCTCGCTCAGGGCATGCTGACGGACAAGTACCTCGCGGGAATCCCGGCCGAGTCCCGGGCGGCCCGCGACTCCTCGCTGTCCGTCACGATGCTGGAGGAGCGCAATCTCGCACACGTCCGCGCGCTCAACACCATCGCCGTGGAGCGCGGCCAGTCGCTCGCGCAGATGGCGCTCGCCTGGGCTCTGCGCGACCCGCGCGTCACCTCGGTGCTCATCGGCGCGAGCAGCGTCGCACAGCTCGATGACAGCCTCGGCGCGCTCGACCGGCTCGACTTCGCCGACGAGGAGTTGGCCCGAATCGACAAGCACGCCGTGGAAGCGGGAATCAACCTCTGGGCAGCATCCGCAGAAGCCTGATACTTGTTTGCTTGCGGGTGCGGGCCCGATGCTGGTAGATGTGTCGAGGTCTCTCAATCTTGACACGGGGTGGATTTTCATGGATGAGTCGAGTCGAACCCTGCTCCGCTCGATGGCCGGTGCGGGTGGCCTCGGTGCGGGTGCGGTGCTTGCGTCCGCACCCGCACCGAGGCCGCGGCCACCGAATCGGGTCAGACCGGCTGGATCAACGTCAGGACCGACTACGGGGCCAAGGGTGACGGCGTCACCGATGACACGGCCGCGATCCAGCAGGCGCTCGCCGACGTCCACGTCGGCGGCGTCGTGTACTTCCCGAACGGCGTCTACGAGGTCAGTGCGCCGCTCACCGTCTCAGTCGCGGGGACGAAGATCCTCGGCGACAAGGCGTCGACCGGCTACAGCGCGGGTGGCGCGAACCAGACCGTGCTCAATGCGGTCAGCGGCTTCGCCGGCGCGGCGATGATCGTGGCCTCCGGGATAGCGGACTTCGCGATGCGGGGTCTGACGGTCCACGCGCCGAACACCACGGGAAGCACGATCGGCGTGCAGATCACCGGATCGGGCTCGTGCATGCTGGAGAACGTGCTGGTGGCCCGTACCGCCGGCGACGGGATTTACCTCAGTGGGGCCAACCCCGTGGTGCTGCGTCAGGTCGGGGTGTACCACGCGGGCACCGGCGGGACGGGCCACGGGTTCAACATCCAGGGCATCTCCGACTCCTGGTACACCGACTGCCTCGGCGCCGGCTGCGCCACGTCCGGCTGGAACATCCAGGGCGGCGACAACTCGACGTGGATCGGCTGCCGCGCCGAAGACGGCCAGAACCACGGATTCTGGTTCCACGACACCGCGAACCTGTTCGGCGGGATCTCGTTCGTGGGCTGTAGCACGGACCTCGACAACGCCGACGGTTTCCGGCTGGAGACCCTGTCGGGCAATGGGGCCATCCAGCTCAACGGCTGCCGGTTCCGCCGCGACGGCAACTACGCCGGAAGCGGATCGACGTCCCTGGCGGGCGTCACGGTGACCGGATGCGAGATCCCGGTGCTGCTCGACGGCACGACGGTCACCGCGCGCCAGGGTGACAACGGCGGTGCCGACGCCCCGTACTCCGGCCTGAGCGTGACCTCTTCGAGCTACGTGTCCGTCAACGGCGGTTATTTCTCCTGCGCCGCTGCCGGCACTCCGATCAGCTGAGATGCGGCCGGAGTACTTCCGGTCGGACCGAACGTGCCCACCGCCACCGTGAGCGCCTCCACGCCGACGTACGTCTGCTCCACGGGATGGAGCACCGACGCCGGCTCGCAGTTCGTGCAGTCTGCGTCCACTGATACGAGTGTTCTGATTCAGACCCTCTCGGGCGCTACCGCGGGATCCAACCCACTGATCCGCCAGCATCATCCCGCCGCAATCACCAAGGGCCTCGGCGTCGACGTCACCGGGGACACGTCGATGCGCTGGATCGTCCAAGCGGACGGAACCCAGGCCTGGGGGCCGGGCAACGCGTCGCGAGACACGACGCTGAAGCGGCTCGGCGCCGCGCAACTCGGCACGCCGGACTCCGACCTCGTCATCGGCATGGCCGGCCGGGGCTTGAAGGTCAAGGAAGGCACCAACGCGAAGATGGGCACGCTCGTGCTCAACGGCACCACCGCGGTCACCGTGAACACCACGGCGGTGACCGCCGACAGCAGGATCTTCCTGACGATCCAAGCCCCGGGTGGAACACCCGCCGGAATCGCGTACGTCAAGGCACGGACAGCGGGAGCGTCGTTCTCCGTCGCGGGCGGCGCGGGAGACACCTCGACAGTAGCCTGGCTCCTCGTCGAGCCCGCCTAGGTCAGCAGTCGATCCGGGTCGGGTCAGCTGAAGTTCGGTCCGAAGTGTCCGTCGTCGGCCACGTGCTGGATCCAGGCGGCGCTCGCGCCTGGGGAGGAGGCGATGCTCTGCACCGATGCGAACCCGCCGAGCACCTCGTCGACGTAGTAGGCGTTACTCTCGCCGGGCGTGGTGGTCCAGCTTCCGGTCAGCTCGTGTCCGGTGTAGATGTCGTTGCAGTGCGCTGAGAGCGAGAGAGGGTAGCTGACCCCGCCCGAGTCGGTGTACCAGTTCGACGCCGTCATCTGGTCGGGCCAGCGCGGCTCGCACTCGAGCACCTGGCCGCGGGCAGTCGTTGTCGTGAGGATCCCCCGGGTCGCTCCGTCGAGCTCCGGGAACACGTACAGAGTGGTCGCGGACCCGTCGACGTTGTCGGACTGGGCGTAGTAGTAGCCGTTGTGCGGGGCCGGGACGAGCGGTATCGCGCCGAGTTCGAACGTGCCGGACTGCGTCTCCTGCTCGGCGCCCCAGTTCGTCACGATGGTCTTCGTCGTCTCGCCGGGGAAGATGATCCAGCCGTTCACCGTCCCGGTGCCGATCGACTGGTTCCAGAACGAGGTCTGTCCGTCCCAGATCGTCGGGTCGGTCAAGCCGCCGACTGGCCCGGAGAACCACAGGTCGGCGATCACGCCGAGGCTGATGTTCAGCGTGAGGTGGTAGGCGCCGCGGGCCGGGTCGTAGACGGCCGAGCCGTCCAGGGAGGTGACCGAAGGGGGATTGTTCGAGACCGTATAGCCCAGCGGATCCGGCACGGGTTCCTCGAACCAGCCGTTGTTGGCCTGCAAGGCCGCATCGCCCGACGGCACCACCCCGACGACGGCGATCGCGGGAACCGGCGATCCCAGCGCCGGGGTGGTGTTGTAGCTGAGGAACAGCTTCGCGCGGCTGTTCGGGTCCTGAGCCGCGAACCAGACCTCGTTGTCGGGCTGCCCGGCCCGGTCGACGATCCCCGACCTGCTGCCGATGCCGAGAACGCTCGGGGGTTCCGCCGCCCAGGCCGCGACCGGGGCGATCAGCGTCACGACGAGCGCCGCCGCGAAGGCGCCGGTGATACGGCGAAAACGCACTTCCCGTCTCCTCTGGTGGGTGCCCTGAGGTCGGAGCTGACTCCGACCTCAGGGCACGTACCCGCGGCCCGCGTGGGAAAACTGTGGGATTCAGAACGCTGCGTCAGCCCGCGGCGTTGACGGCGTCGAGGGCCGAGGCCTGGCAGCCGTAGCCGGTGTTGTTGAGCGGGCCGGCCCAGAAGTAGCCGGACTGGCCGTCGCCGTTCGTGTCGTCGGCGAGGATCGCTGCCTTCTGATTCGCCATGAAGGACTGGAACGAGGAGTCGTTCGCATCCGACGCGTACGCCTGGAGGTTCTGTATGAAGATGCCCTTGAAGGCGGTCCAGTCGTCGCCTCCGCAGTTCTGGCTGCCGGTCGACGGCTCGGTGAGGACGCCGTTCGTCGCCAGCAACGTGGTCGCCGCGGTGGCGATCTTCGAGGCCTGGCTGAGTAGCGCGGTGTTGCCGGTCGCCTTGGAGAGCTGGGCCAGACCGTCCACGATGACGCCCTGGTTGTAGGTCCATGTTCCGGTGTTGTGATCGTTCTGGCAGTTGGAGAGGTCGAGGCCGTCGTTGACGAGGTTCTGCGAGTTGATCAGCCCGGTCGACGAGAACCACGACCATTCGGCGTTGGCGCGCTGGAGATACGTCGTGTCTCCGGAGAGGTGGTTGTGCAGCGCGGAGTTGAGCTCGAGGTAGAGCTCGTTCTCGACCGAGTTCTTCTGCTGCTTGCCGGTGGTCCACCAGACCCCGCCGCCGCAGGTGCCGGTGTCCCAGTAGCCGGCCATGTAGTTGGCGTCGGCCTCGGCGATCTGCAGATACGTCGAGTTCTTCGTGTAGTCGTACGCGTGGAGCCAGGCCATGCCCCACCAGCCGGTGTCATCGAGGAAGCCGTCGGTGAAATTCGTCAGTACCTGGCTGCCGTCGTTGCGAATGTCGTGCAGATAGACCTGCCTGATGATGTACGAGTACGTACTGTCGCCGCTCTCCTGCATGTAGTCGATGAGCGACGTGAGCGCGATCGCGTCCTTCCAGTCGTAGTTCGGGTTCGACGACCAGTTCCCGGTCCGCGGGTTCCATAGTTGCGCGAGTGCGGTCGCCGCTGCGCTGCGGGCGTCGGAGGCGTGGGCGGTGGATCGCAGCCATGGTGTGCAGACGATGTCGGCGCGGTTGCCCGCCTTGCCACACGCTCGGATCGCGCCGACCTGTTCCGTCAGTGGGCTGTCGATGTTGTACATCATGGTGCGCCACTCGGTGTCGCCGGTGGGGATGGTGGTGTCTCCGAGCTTTGATCCGCTGCTCCAGGTCTGGCCGCCGTCGAAGGAGCGGTCGAGCCAGGTCTCGTCGGTGGCGGTGCCGTTGGAGATGTCGGCCCAGGCCATGTCGTCGGCGTCATCGACGTGCAGCGCGATATTCCTCGACCACACCGACACCGTGGCGGCCACGCGACTGCTGC
>NZ_DASZKT010000140.1:0-22583 GCF_035552695.1 Actinospica sp. | reverse complement strand
AGAGGCGTTGAGTCGGGGGAATTGGCGAGGATGCTGGGTAGTGTCCGCGTTGAATGGGGTCTGTTGGTAGTGCTGCGGGCACGCCGCAAAGCGGCGGCTTCGGGGGTTTCGCCGGCCCACCCTCCCGCGAACCCCCCGGAGCGCCGCAAGGCGGCGCACCCGCAGCACAGGCGGCATCCGAACCACGAACACGATCTGGTTCCGCATCAAACTGTCTAGGACCGGGCGAACCTTGCTTGCTGCAGCAATAGTTCGAAAACGGCGACGCGCCCGGGGTGTCGGCGTGCTGACGCCGACGGCGGACCGTAGCGTTGGACGGGTGAGCGGTGAGACGTCCGAATCGAGTCTGGCCCCGGAGAGCGGCGGACCACGACTGGTGACCGTGTCGGCTGCCTACGGAGCCGGTGGCAGCGTCGTCGCCCCGGCTCTGGCCCGAAGGTTGGGCGTGCCCTTCGTGCAGCGTGCCACGACGACCGTCGGCGAGTTCGCCGGGGGCGAGAAGTGCAGCGAGGGGCTCGAAGCGCACGAGGAGCAGAACGGGCCGATCCACTGGCTGCTCGCGTCTCTCTCGCACTCGATGCCGACCGGCACGACTCAGTCGCCGCCCACATCCGCACGTCAGCACGAGGAGATGCGGCGCACCGCCGAGGCCGGAATCCGTCGGCTCGGCGCGGACGGCGCCGGCGTGATCCTCGGCCGCGGCGCGGCGGTGGTCCTCGGCAAGGAGCACGGCTTCCACGTGCGCCTCGACGGACCGCCGGAGCTTCGACTCCGGCAGGGCGCCGAGATCGAAGGCATCGGCATCGAGGAAGCCAGCGCACATCAACACAAGTCCGACCGCGCCCGCACCAACTACGTGCGTCGGCTCTATCACGTCGATCCGGCCGACGCGTGCCACTACCACCTGGTGATCGACTCCACCGCTCTCCCGCTCGACGCGGTCGTCGAAGTCATTCTGCGGGCGAGAGCACACATGCGGTGAATCGCTTGATTTTGTTAGTCCTGCCTCGGATTGGCTCGTGCCGCGAGGACGGCGATGTCGTCGTCGGGCGTGGAGGACGCCAGCGCGCTCAGGACCACCTGCAGCAGCTGCTCCAGCTCGCCGGTCGGGGGGAAGTCGACGGCCGCGAGCCTGGCGAGTGAGATGTCGATGTCCTCGCCGCGCCGTTCCACCAGGCCGTCGGTGTACAGAAGCAGGATCTGATCGGGCAGCAGATCGACGGTGACGTGTTCGTAGCCGCCTACGCCGGTCCCCAGCGGCGGCCCGATGGGAGTGGGGATCAATTCGGTCGGACGGCCCGCGACGAACAGCGCGGGCGGAAGATGGCCCGCGCTGGCCAGCGTCCACCGCCTGCGGCTCGGGTCCGCGACGGCGAGCAGGCAGGTCGCCGGCCTGGCCGACTCGCTCGCCGCGATCACGGTGTCCAAGTGCGCGAGAATCCCGTGCGGCGGAAGGTCCATGCTGCCCAGTTCACGGATGATCGAGCGGTAGTGGCTCATGTCGACCGCGGCTTCCATGCCGTGGCCCATCACGTCGGCCATCACCAGCAGGGTGCGGCCGAACGGCAGCCGGATTATCTCGTACCAGTCGCCGCCGACCAGATTGCGGCGGCCCAGCGGAAGATGGCGGGCCGCGATCTCCAGGTTCGAGTGCGGCGGACCGGGTTCGACGAGCAGCGCGCGCTGGAGTTCCAGGGTGATGCGCTGGGACTCGGCGTACTGCCGGGCGCTCTCGACGCTGACCGCCGCCCGGTCGGCGAGATCCTGGGCGAGGATCATGTCGTCCTCGGTGAAGCCCCGGTGCTCCGCGCCGACTCTGGCCATGGTCAACGCGCCGATGACCCGGCCCCGCGCGACCAACGGAACGGCCAGGATCGAGTCGACCCCGAGCAGCCGGAAGGCCGCCAGATCCTCGGCGTTCCCGGCCAGCAGCTCCAGCTCCTGCTCGGACGGCAGGTTCGCGACCACCGGCCCGCCCGCGCGCAGGCTGCGCCCGACCGCCGACTCGGCGGCGGACCGCGTCGGCTCGCCGAGCGCGTGGGACGAGCCCAGCAGGCGGCGCACCGCGGGAGTGCAGGCGAAGGCGGCTCGGTGCATTCGCGGCGGCGCGGCACCCGCGCCGTCGCCGCGTTCCGCGATCTCGTACGGCAGCACCTCGACGAGCGTGAGATCGGACATCGCCGGGACCGTGAACTCGGCGAGTTCGTCGCAGGTGACGTCTATGTCGAGCGTCGTGCCGATACGTTCGGCCGCCGCGACCTGGGCCGCGAGTCGGCGACGGGCCCGGTCCAGTTCCTGCATCTGCTCGGGCGCGGACCCCGCGACGGCCGCGATGACGCCGACGACCCGGCCGTCGCTCTCCTGGCGCCGGTAGCAGACGTGCAGGCCCGTCGCCGCGGCGGCGCCGACGACGCCGGCCGAACCCTCGACGACCTCATCGCGGAGGCAGTCGTCTTCGAGGATCCGCCTGATGGTGTCCGCGTCGGCGGCGAAGGGCGTCGCGTCGACCGGCGCCCCCAGGATCGCCCGGTCCAGGCCCGTCGCCCGGAGAAACGCCGCGTTGGCGTAGACCCAGCGCGATTCCGCGTCGAGCAGGCCAAGGCCCACGGGGGCGTCGTCGATGAGGTTCGACGGCAGCGCATCGCCCATCGGCGCCAGCGCGCTGATGAAGTCGGCGGCCTCGCTGCCCGTCTTTCCCACGTTCACCGTGTCTTCCTCGATCACCGTCGGGCTACCGGGTGCCGACTGAGACTAGCTGAGCTCTGAGTCAGTGGGTCGGCAGCGCGGGGGGCGTGGCCGCCGGGCGCCGCTCCAGCGACTCCAGGGCCAGCCGGATCGCGGTCTCCAGCTGCGGGTCCCGGCCGGCGGCCCAGTCCTGCGGCGCGATGGCCACCTCCACGTCCGGGTCCACCCCGTGGTTCTCGATCCCGAAGCCCGGGCCCTCGAACCAGCAGGCGAGCTTTGGCTGGGAGACCATGGTGCGGTCCACCAGCAGCCGGTCCCGGTCGTAGCCGACCACGCCGCCCCAGGTGCGCACGCCCACCAGCGGGCCGACCCCGTAGCTGCGGATCGCGTGCGAGCCGATGTCCCCGTCGGAGCCGGCCTGCTCGTCGATGAGGGTGACGATCGGGCCGCGCGGCGCGTCGTGCGGGTAGGGGGTGACTCCGCCCTGGCGCGCCAGGACCCAGCCGATGACCCGGCGGACCAGTTTCTCCACGACGAGCCCTGAGGTGTGCCCGCCGCCGTTCTCGCGCAGGTCGAGCAGCAGCCCTTCGTGGGCCACTTCGGCGGCGAAGCCGCGGTGGAACTCGGCCCAGCCGAGCGGAGCCATGTTCGGCACGTGCAGGTACCCGAGGCGCCCGCCGGACCTCTCGCGCACCCGCGCCCGGCGGGCCGTGATCCGGTCGTGGTAGCGCAGGGTCTCCTCCGAGCCGAGCGGCACGACCGCCACCCGGCGCTCGGTGCCCGCGGACCGACCGCTGTCGCCGCCGCCGTTTCCGCCGCCGTCGCCGTTCGCGGCGCGCAGGGTCAGCTCCACCGGTCGGCCCGCCTTGTCGGCCAGCAGCGGGTTCGGGCCGCGCAGCGGATCCACCGGCAGCCCGTTCACCGCCGCGATCTGCTCCCCGGTCCGGGCGCGCACTCCCGGCGCGGCCAGCGGCGACCGGGCCTCGATCACCGAGGACTCGCCCGGCGGCACCCGCTCGATCAGCCAGCGGCCGTCGGCATCGGGGGCGAGGTCCGCGCCGAGCAGCCCCTGGCCGGAGGACGGCGGGTTGTACCGGGCGGCCGGGATCGCGTACGCGTGCGAATATCCGAGCTCGCCGTTCAGCTCCCACAGCAGGTCGTTGAAATCGTCGTAGCAGCCGAGCCGGTCGATCAGCGGACGGTAGCGCGCGGCCATCCCGGCCCAGTCGATCCCGGCCATGTCCGGGCGCCAGAAGTTGTCCCGGTTCAGCCGCCAGGTCTCGTAGTACATCTGGGTCCACTCGGCCACGGGGTCGACGCGCACGTGGATCCGGTCCAGGTCCACACCGATCGTGGCGTCTTCGTCCGCGGCGGCCGCGGCCCTGACCTTCAGCTCGCCGTCCGACCGGTAGGCGATCCTGCCGCCGTCCGCGGACGCGGCGTAGTCGTCCAGGGCGGCGACCAGCACCGAACGCTTGCGCTTGGCCAGGTCGTAGCGCATCAGCTGCGGCTTCGGCGGCTGATCCGTCGCGCCCCGCCAGCTCTCGCCCAGCGCCCCCCGTTCGCGGTGCGCCATCCAGACCACGCCGTCCTTGACCGCGCGCAGCCGCCGGTAGTCGCCGGCCTCGACCGGGAACGGCACGATCCGCTCGGTGATCCCCGCGAGGTCCACCCGGACCTGAACCGCACCCTCCGTCTTCACGCCCTGATCCTCGCCCTTGCCGTCCACCACGGGACGCCCGTCGATCTCCGGAGCGAAGGGCGACGGGGTGTCGTCGGTCAGGGTCACCAGGTAGGGGCGCACTCCCGGCGGGAATCCGAGGTCGAAGAGTTTGCCGTCGTAGACCGGGTCGTAGGTCTGGTCGGACAGCAGCGCGAGGTACTTGCCGTCGTGGGTGAACACCGGTGAGTGGCTGTGGAAGCGCGGCCCGGTGACGTCCGAGATCGCCCCGTCGGACAGCCGCGCCAGGCACACGTGCATGTCGGGACGCAGGCCGAAACCCGTCGCCGACCACACCTGAGCCCAGGCCAGGTACCCGGAGTCGGGAGAGAAAGCCAGCTGGCACGGCTCGTCCAGCTCCACCCGGGTCAGCTCGCTGATCGGCTCGACGGCCGTCTCACGCAGGTCCACGAGCAGCAGCCGGCCGTCCTCGGCGGAGACCGCGGCGACGCTGCCGTCCGGGGCGACGGCCAGATCGTAGACCCGGCCGAGCCGGCCCTGCCCGATCCGCCGAGCGGGCTTCCCG
Source organism: Actinospica sp. (assembly GCF_035552695.1). Lineage (NCBI taxonomy): Bacteria > Bacillati > Actinomycetota > Actinomycetes > Catenulisporales > Actinospicaceae > Actinospica > Actinospica sp. The sequence continues at coordinate 17,652 of NZ_DASZKT010000140.1, read as the reverse complement.
TCCGTGGGCACCAGGTCCAGGCCGTCCTCGCCGCCGGAGTCCGAGACGCAGAGGACCGCGCCGCTGTCCGGGACCACCACCGGCAGCCGTCCGCGCACACCCGGCCTGGCCAGAATCGTGCGCGCCGGGCCCTGCTCGACGGGCAGCCAGTGCACCGTGCCGCGCACCTCGGCGGCGGCGGCCCGGCCGTCCCGGGACAGGTCGATCTCGCCCAGCCACTCGCCCGTCTTCACCGGGAACGGCTCCCGCCCGACGCGTGCGCCCGGCAACGCGATCTCCAGCCGAAGCGGCTCGGCGCCCACGTCCAGCGACCCCAGTAGATACAGCTCCCCCGCGCACTCGTAGGCCACCCGGGAGCCGTCCGAGGAGGCGTGCCGCGCGTAGAACTCGCCGAGGTCGGTGTGCCGCCTCAGGTCCGCGCAGTCCCGGTCGGCCGAGTACAGCGCCCCGACGCCCTCGTGATCGGAAATGAACGCGATCCGGTCGCCGACCAGCATCGGGGCGACGAGATGGCTGCCGACCTCGCGCAGAATGGGCGCGAACTCACCGCTGCCGCCGCGGTCGAACCAAAGCTTCCCGCCGGTGCCACCGCGGTAGCGCTTCCACCAAGCAGGTTCAGCGGCGTAGGTGCTGCCCAGCAACACCGCACCGTCTGCCGACGTGGACAGGGCGGCAAGCGGGCCGTAGGGAAGCAGGCGGCTGCGACCATCCAGGCCCACCGCATAAGCCCACGGACGAGCGCTGTTGTTGCTGCGCGAGCCGGCGGGCCCGACGACGAGGACTTCGTCAGCTGACAGCCAGCCGATGACCCGGGTGTTCCTGGCGCCCCAGTGCGTCAACTGCACCACCGGTCCGCCGTCCACCGATACGACGAAGGCCTCGTTTCCGCCGTTTCGCGCACTGGCCCAGGCCACGTGCCGACCGTCCGGGCTCAGCCGTGGCTGCACGACCGTCGTACGATCCGAGGTCAGCCGCGTCGCCCGCCCGCCGGCTGTCGATGCGAGCCAGACGTCGTCCTCTGCGACGAAAGTCAGCAGGTCGCCGGACAGGTGCGGGAAACGCAAGTACGAAGTCGCTGCCATGATTCAAAACGTATCGCCTAGCGCGGTTGTGGGGCGGGCAGGCGGCCGGTCACGGTCAGCAGGATGTCCTTGGCGGGCAGTTCGACGACGTTGCCGGGGCCGGTGCCGAGGCGCACGTCGGCGTCGGTGGCGCGCAGTTCGACGCCGGTCAGGTCGACGCCGAAGTAGGCGAGCGCGCGGGGCCGTGAATTCGCGAGGACGGTCGCGATGCGCTCCGCCGGAGCCGGGGGCAAGCCGAGTGGTTCGGTGATGTCGAGGCCGTGGATCACGTCGTGGCCCAGCGCGGCGGCCGGACCGCCGCCCGGCGGCTGCCAGGGGTGGCGGATGTTGTCGCGCAGCGCGCCGAGCAGCTCGTCCGTAGTCATGCGGGCGCCGTCGCGGCGGGCAGCCTTGTCCGAGAAGCGGTCGAAGGAGAACCTGGCGGCGACCAGCCCCGCCACGAAGCGCGGCGTGCTGGTGCGGAACGGCATGGTGATGTGGGCGACCACCTCGCGCACCCGCCAGCCGTCGCACAGGGACGAGGTGTCCCACTGGTCGGCGGTGAGGTCGGTCAGAAGCGCGGCGAGTCGCTCGCGCTCCGCGTAGGTCTGCTGCCGCAGCTCGGTTTCCGTCGTCTTCGGCGCTGTCGGCGTCATGTTGCTCGGTCTTCCTGTCGAGGAATGGGCGTGGCTTTCACTCCTTCTACGCGGCGGGGTATGCGAACTCATCGGTTCAGGACGAACGCGGTTCCAATCCCCGCGGGAGGTCGTACTCGGCGAAGCGTTCGCCCCAGCCGAGGAAGGTGACGATCTCGGCCACCTTGTTCCCGCGTACCTCCAGCACGAGCAGCGCGAAGGGGCGCAGCACGCCGTCCGCGTCCGGCCGGTATTGGCCCAGTGTCGGGCAGCCGTTGGCAGGCGCTCCCGGCAGTACCCGGTCGGCGGCGCAGGCTTCCGCGCCGGCGATCATGGCCGCGCGGATGCTCTGCGGGCCGTGCAGCCACCACGCGAACGGTGGCATGCCGGAGCGCACGTCCTCGGCGAGCAGCCCGATCAGCCGGTCGACGTCGTGGGCTTCGAAAGCGTCCACGTATTCGCGTAGCAGCTTCTGCTGAGCTGCTGCCGCGGGGTCGGCGTCGGCGACGTCCGTCGGGGCGGGACGGCGCTCGGCCAGGGTGGCTCGGGCCCGCTGCAGAGCGCTGTTGGCGGCCGCGACCGTGCAGTCCACGATCTGTGCGGACTCCGCCGCGGAGAAGCCCAGGACGTCGCGCAGCACCAACACCGCGCGCTGCCGGGGCGGGAGCCATTGCAGGGCCGCGACGAAGGCCAGCCGCACCGACTCGCGACGCACCGCGAGCTCGGCCGGGTCGGCGACGCGGCCCAGCCGCGAGTCCGCCATCGGCTCCACCCAGTGCGCGGGCGGCAGCGGCGTGCCCAGCATCCCGTCCGTCGCGGCGGGTCCCAGGTCCCAGGGCAGCGCACGGCGGCGGGCGGCGCGCAGCAGGTCGAGGCATACGTTGGTGGCGATGGTGTGCACCCAGGTGGACAGCCCGGCCCTGTCCGGGTCGTAGCGCTCCAGGTTCTGGTAGGCACGCAGCATGGTCTCCTGCACCGCGTCCTCGACCTCGCCGACGGACCCGAGCATGCGGTAGCAGTAGCCCGTCAACGGACCCCGGAGCGGTTCGAGCACCGTCCCCGCGGACGTCCGTCCATCGATTGCAGCCACCAGCCCATCATGGCGAATCCATCCACGCCACGCCCGCGCAGACGTAGATGACAGACTCGGCTACACCCCGTTTACAGCCCGGTTACGCAACACTACTATGCCCCCTGATTCACTGCTCCGGCCGTAGGCGCCGCGGCCGGCGGATGCACGCCGCACAGCTCCCGTACTTTCTGCCGACAGCACCAGAAGGGACCCACGTGCTCATCAGGAATCGGCTCGCAGCACTCGGCGTCACCACCACGCTCGCCCTGGGCGTGTCCGCCGCGGTCGGTCACGCGGTCACCGACCCGCTGCCGATCGGACCGAACACGGCGTTCGCCGGCGTCGTCAACGGCGTCGAGGCCAACGCCGTGATCCAGGTCGTCTGCCCCGGCCCGGTCACGGCCGGCGAGCTCGGCCACCCCGTCTCCGGCCAATACCTCGAGGTCGTCACCGGCCCCGTCTCGTCGACCGACTCGGGCTTCACCGGCAGCGCCGCCCACAGCATCGACGCGTTCATCGTGACGCCCACCGGCGCCGTCTCCGGGCCGGTCGTCGTGTTCAATTCCTTCTATGTCAAGGAGCCGATCCCCACGACGATCGAGCTGCCGTGCTCCGGTACCGGCGAGGCGACGTTCGTCCCCGAACCGACCAGCCCGACCGCCCGCACCGCCGTCGTGTCGGTGACCTTCCAGAACATCGCCGTCTGATCCCGGGCGGCAGAAGCCGCATGTGCCGCATGCGCCGGCCAAAGTGTCGGCGCATGCGGGTTCGCCTCTGGGACAACGGGTCGCCGCTGTGATCGACTGGTCGCGGCGAGGTCGGACTTGGAGGCTGAGATGACGGTGAATCGGATCGGTCTGGTCGTGCACGGCGGGCGGGAGGAGGCCGCGGGCGCGACCGATCGGGTACGCGGGTGGTGTGCCGCGCACGACGTGGAGTGCGTGGACATCGATGTCTGGCACGAGCATCGACGGCTCAACGCGCGCGAGGAGATGCGGGCCGCGGGCGATCCCGATCTGATCGTCACACTGGGCGGGGACGGTACGTTCCTGCGCGGCGCGCGGCTGGCCGCGGCGAACGACGCCATGCTGCTTGGCGTCGATCTCGGACGCGTGGGCTTCTTGACGGAAGTGCCGTCGTCGGCGGTGCTCACGGCCCTCGACGCCGTGCGGGAGGAGCGGATCCGGATCGACAGCCGGATACTGCTGACGGTGCGCGTCTCGCGTCGCCTCGAGATGCCGCGGGACATGGAGGCCTGGGCGTCGACCTACGGCCGCGGACCGCTGCTGCCCGCTCCCAAGGTGCGCGCCGATGAGGATGCGGGCGACGAGTGGGGAATTCCCTTGGACGTCACCGCGGTCAACGACGTGGTGGTGGAGAAACTCTCCCGGGATCGTCAGGTGTCTGTCGGGGTGTACGTCTCCGGCCGGCTGCTCGCCTCGTACTCCGCCGACGCGCTGCTGGTCGCCACGCCGACCGGTTCGACGGCCTACAGTTTCGCCGCCGGAGGGCCCGTCGTGTCGCCGCGGGCGGAGGCCCTCGTCTTCACGCCCGTCGCCCCGCACATGGCGTTCAACAGGACGGTCGTCACCGGTCCCGACGAGGTCGTCGGGCTGCGCATCCTCGAACGGTCCGGCCGCGCCGCGGTGAGCATCGACGGCCAGCTGCGCGGGCTGCTCGAGCCGGGCGATTGGATCGGCGTCTACGCGGCGCAGCGCCGCCTGCGGGCCGTCCGGCTCGGCCCGACGGACTTCTACGGCCGCCTGCGCGAACGGATGAACCTCACCGATGCCCCGGCCGCGCTCGCCGACGGCTTCGCCGCCCCGTTCTGGTCGTTCACCTCGCCGCCACCCGCGGACCTGACCCACCTGTCGCTGGACACGAACCCTGAGGCCGGCTCATCCGAACCCTGATCGGCTCGCGCTCACCGGTCAGCGCGACGGCGATGACGGCCACGGCGAGCAGCGCCGCCGCCCCGCTGAAAGCCAGCACGACGATCGATGCCGCGCACGCCACTGCGGCCGCGCCCCGCAGAGCGCCTCGCAGCAGGCGTGCCGCCGATGCCATCGAAGCGACGTACACCATGAGGAACAACGAGGTGGGCAGCGTGACCATGCGCGCGGTGTCGAGGAGGCCGAGGGCCTCGGCGCCCAGTTCGACCACGCCGGCCGCCGCTATGGCGACGAAGAAGTACCGGGGGCGGCCCTCAGTCGTCCCGCGCAGGTGGGCGGCGAGGGCCACTCCCCCGGTGAGGTATGCGTTGATCGCGGCGAACGTGAGCAGCACGGCCGCGCCCGCGGCGATCCACGGACCCGCTGTGCCGACCGCGACGCGGAGCAGGTCGGCGACCGGCACCGGGCCTTGGGCACGCGCACCGAGGACGGCGACGACCGTCGTCGCGAGGGCGAGGTAGACCGCCGCCGTCACCGCGAAGGCCACGGCCGTGATGCGGGGCAGCGAGCGCCGCGGGTTCGCCAGGCGGCGGGTGAGCGGCGCGACCGCCTCCCAGCCGACGAATGAGAGCATGAGAACCGAGGCGGCCGTGCCCACGGCCGACCAGCCGTGCGGGGCGAACGGGCTCCAGTTCGCCGCCCGCGACGCGTGTACGGATCCTGCGACCGCGACGGCGATCACGGCCAGCAGCAGCCCGACCAGGATCATCTGCACCGTCGTGCCCGTGCGCGCACCGGCCAGCGTCAGCGCGAGCACGCAGGCCAGCAGCAGCGCCGCGACGAGCGCGGTCGCGACCCGTCCGCCGCCGATCAGGGAGATGACGTAGCCCGCGCCGATCATGCACACCACCGGCGCGCCGAACACGACGCCGGTCAGGAAGCAACGGCCCACCGCGCGTCCCACCCGCGTCCCCAGACCGGCGGCGGCATACGCGATGACTCCGCCGCCGCCGGGCATCCGGGTGCCGAGCGCGGTGAAGACGATGGCGAAGAGGGCTGATACCGCCAGCAGCCCGGCCCACGCCAGGACCGAGGCGGGACCGGCCATCTCGGCCGCCAGACCCGGCAGCATGAGCAGTCCGGGACCGAGCAGGGCGCCGACGTACAGGGCGACACCGCGAGGGATGGAGAGGGCGGCAGACGTTGCCGACGTTGCGGAGGGCATGCCCCGATCCTCCTCGGAAGGGCCCCGCACGCGATGGCAAATTGCGCCGCCGGAGAGACTTCTGGTGCAATGAAACTCGTCCAAAGGCCCTGCAAGGAGAATTTCATGCCGGAACCAGAATTCGACGCGACCGATCTCGCCATCCTCTCCGGCCTGCAGCGCGATGGCCGGAAGGCGAACGTGGACCTGGCCGAGGAGATCTCCCTGTCCCCGTCGTCCTGCCTGCGCCGCACCAAGGCGCTCGAGGCCCAGGGCGTGATCGCCGGATACCGCGCGGAACTCGACCGCGAACGCCTCGGACTGGGACTCACCGTGTTCGTCGAGCTGAGCGTCGCGCGCCACTCGCGCCAGACTTCGCGGGAGATCGAGGAGGGCTTGACCGCGATCCCCGCGGTCGTCGCCTGCCACCTGGTATCCGGCGACGCCGACTTCCTGGTGGAGGCGGTGGTGCCGAGCTTGGCCGTCTATGAAGAGGTGCTTCTCGACCGCATCCTCGCGATCGAGCCCATCACCTCGGCGCGCAGCATCTTCGCGCTGCGCACCGTGCTCAGCCGCGGCCCGCTGCCGCTCGATCAGCTGCGCTGAGCGGGTTCGAGGGCCGCGTCTCAGGTCATGCCCACGTGCCTGGCCTGGTCCGCGGCGGCGCGCGGGCCGTCGGCGAAGGGGCGGCCGTGGCCGGGCAGGATCAGCGCCTGGGGCAACGCGGCGATCCGGTCGAGCGAGGCCAGGGCCGCGGCACCGTCGTGGGTGAAGCCGCGGCAGACCAGGCTCGGCCCCGTGTGCCCGGTCATGCCGTCCGCGGTGACCAGCGCGTCGCCGGTGAACAGCAGTCCGCGGTCGGCGAAATGGTACGCGACGCTGCCGGAGGTGTGCCCGGGTACCAAGACCGGCTGCGGGCGCCCGGGAACTGTGTCGAGGGGCTGCTCACCGGGCAGCACGCTGAACTCCTGGACCTTGGGCGCGGTGAACGCTCCGCTGCGGGCCATGTGCAGTGGAGTGCGGATGGCGGCGGGCCGACGTAGCAGATAGGGCAGCATGGACCGCTCCGGCTTGGCGTGCCGCATCGCACTGCGCGGCCCGTCCGCCAGGATCGGCGCGTCCTCTCGGTGAATCCAGATCTCGGCGCCGGCCTCGGCGCGCAGGCGCTCGGCGAGGCCGGTGTGGTCGAGATGCCCGTGAGTGAGCAGCACCGCGCGGATGTCGGTCAGGCTGTACCCGAGCCGCGCCACCCGCTCCTGGAGCAGGCCGAAGTGGCCGGGAAGTCCCGCGTCGACCAGCACGAGGCCGTCCTCGTGCTCGATCAGGTAGAAGTTGACGACTTCGTCGCCGAGGCGGTGGACGCCCGGCGCGACCTGCTCGGGATCTTCCGCGCGCCGCCGCGTGCCGTCGTTCGGGTGAGTGTGGGACATCGCTCCTCCAGATGAGAGCGTAGGGCGTGGCGCGACCGCCGCCTCGGGGCCGCCGCATATTCGATACAGTCAACTGTAGCGGAATTGAGAGGAACTCGCCCGTGCCGACGTCCGCAGGCTCCCGCCGGACCTACGACTCCAGCCGCCGTCAGGCCGCCGCGCAGGCCAACCGCCGCGCGATCCTGGAGGCCTGCCGTGAGCTGCTGTTCCGCGACGGCTACCAGGCCACCACCGTCCGGGCCGTCGCGGACCAGGCAGGGCTCTCGCCCGAGACGCTCTACAAGGCGTTCGGCAGCAAGCCTCAGATGATGAAGGCGCTGTGGGACATCACGCTGGCCGGCGACGACGATCCGCTGACCATGGCCGAGCGTCCGGAGATCCGCACGGTTCTGGGCACGCCCGACCCGCAGGTGAAGCTGGAGCTGTACGCCGCGTTCGTCAGCGGCGTGCACGAGCGGATCGCCGCCCTCTTCACCCTGCTGACCGGGTCCGACCCCGAAGTCGCGCAGCTACTCGCCACGGCCGAGCAGGAACGGCTGACCGGCGTCAGCGCGTTCGTCGCACACCTCGCCGACGTCGGGATGCTGCGCACCGGCGCCGACCAGAACGCGGTCGCGGACGCCTTCTGGGTGCTGACGTCACCTGACCTGTTCGTCAAGCTCACGGCCGACCGCCGGTGGAGCATCGGCGCCTACCGGCGGTGGCTCGCCGACACGCTCACCGCCGCGCTCCTCTAGGACGACGAGGCCCCGGCTTCGCGGGTGAGCAGCACCATCAGCGAACGTGCCTCGACCGGCACCGTGGAGCCGGCCTTGATCTCGGGCCGCCCGGACACGTCCGGGGACGCCGTGTCCAGCGCGACCGTCCACACCTCGCCGAAACGCGAGTCGGGCACGGCGAAGTCGAGCGGCTCCCAGTGCGCGTTGAAGAGCATCAGGAACGAGTCGTCGCGCACCTGCTCGCCGTACTCGTCCGGCTCGGTGATGGCGGCGCCGTTGAGGTAGATGCCGAGGGACTTCGCGAACCCGGAGTTCCAGTCCTCGTCCGTCATCTCCTGTCCGTCGATGCGGAACCACTCGATGTCGGGCAGCAGGCTCGCCGGAATGCGGGTGCGGGTGCCGAAGAAGAACCGGCGCCGTCGCAGCGCCGGGTGCTCGGCGCGCAACGCGACCGCGGCGCGGGTGAAGTCGAGCAGCTCGTGGTCGACGGCGTTCCAGTCGATCCACGTCAGCTCATTGTCCTGACAGTAGGCGTTGTTGTTGCCGCGCTGGGTACGGCCGAGCTCGTCCCCGTGCGCGATCATCGGCACACCCTGGGACAGCAGCAGCGTCGCGATCATGTTCCGCTGCTGCCTGGCTCGCAGGGCATTGATCTCGGGGTCGTCGGTCTCGCCCTCGGCGCCGCAGTTCCACGACCGGCTGTCGTTCGCCCCGTCCCGGCCCTGCTCGCCGTTGGCCTCGTTGTGCTTCTCGTCGTAGCAGACCAGGTCGCGCAGGGTGAACCCGTCGTGCGCGACGACGAAGTTGACCGAGGCGATCGGGCGCCGGCCGTCGTCCTGGTAGAGGTCTGAGGATCCGGTGAGCCGGGAGGCGAACTCCGGCAGCTCCCCGCCCTCGCCGCGCCAGAAGTCGCGCACGGTGTCGCGGTACCGGCCGTTCCACTCCGCCCACAGCGGCGGGAAGTTGCCCACCTGGTAGCCGCCCTCGCCCAGGTCCCAGGGCTCGGCGATCAGCTTCACCTGGGAGACCACCGGATCCTGCTGGACCAGGTCGAAGAACGCGGAGAGCCGGTCGACCTCGTGGAACTGCCGGGCGAGGGTCGCCGCGAGGTCGAAGCGGAAGCCGTCGACGTGCATCTCGGTGACCCAGTAGCGCAGCGAGTCCATGATGAGCTGCAGCACGTGCGGGTTGCTCATCAGGAGGCTGTTACCGGTACCGGTGGTGTCCATGTAGTACCGCGGATCGTCCTCCATCAGGCGGTAGTAGGACGCGTTGTCGATGCCGCGGAAAGCCAGCGTCGGCCCGAGGTGGTTGCCCTCGGCGGTGTGGTTGTAGACGACGTCGAGGATGACCTCCATGCCCGCCTCGTGCAGTGCCTTGACCATCGTCTTGAATTCGCGCACCTGCTCGCCGCGGCGGCCGCTCGCGCTGTAGCCGTTGTGCGGGGCGAAGAAGCCGATGGTGTTGTAGCCCCAGTAGTTCGACAGGCCGAGCGGGCCGAGCCGCTCGTCGTGCACGAACTGGTGCACCGGCATCAGCTCCACGGTGGTCGCGCCGAGCCGCTGGAGATGTTCGATGACCGCCGGATGGCCGAACCCGGCGTACGTGCCGCGCTGCTCCGGCGGGACCTCCGGATGCAGCTGGGTCATCCCCTTGACATGAGCCTCGTAGACGACCATCGGGTGGTAGCCGGTGCGCGGACGCCGCTCCCGCCCGGACTCGTCGGCCCAGTCGAAGCTGCGGTCGACGACGACCGAGCGCATCGCGTGGTCCGCGGAGTCACGCTCATCGCGATCCTCCGGCCGGCCGAACGGGTAGCCGAAGAGCGAGGAGTCCCACTGGATCTCGCCGTCGAAGGCCAGCGCGTACGGATCGAGCAGCAGCTTGGCCGGGTTGCAGCGCAGGCCGGAGGCCGGATCGTAGCCGCCGTGCACCCGGAAGCCGTAACGCTGACCGGGGCCGACTCCGGGCAGGTAGGCGTGGTGGGTGAACGCGTCCACCTCGGCCAGCCGCACCCGCTGCTCGGTGCCGTCCTCGGCGAACAGGCACACTTCGACCTTGTCCGCCGCCTCGGAGAACAGCGCGAAGTTCGTGCCCTCGCCGTCGAACGTCGCCCCCAGCGGATACGCGCGTCCAGGCCATGCCTGCGCCATTTGCTTCCACCGTCCCATCGTTCCCAGGCCGCACGGGTCGGGCCTCGGGCGAGTTCTTCCCCGCGTCGGCGGTGCTCACCCGAAGTGCACCGGGATGGACCAGCGCACGAGCGTACGGCAGCGCATGTGCGCGGCTCGTACGCCCGTGCGCCGGGCGCTCGTTCGGGTCGGGCGGCCTCGGGACGCTTACGCCGCGGGCAGCACGGTGACCAGGTCGAAGTGGTTACCGTCCGGGTCGGCGAAGGTGGTCCACCGCAGTGCGGGCTTCTCGTAGTCGCCCAGGGGCTTGGCGCCGAGTTCGACCAACCGCTGCGACTCGGCCTCGAACCGGTCGGTGCGCAGGGCCAGGCGCAGACGGTTGTTCACCGTGGTCGAATCCGGGACCTTGTGGAAGGTGAGCTTCGGCCCGTCGGCCGGGTCGGCGGCGTCGATCGCCGCGTAGTTCGCGGTGCCGCCGGGGTTGACCGGCCGACCCAGGGCCTCCGCCCAGAACGCGGCCAGTGCGGCCGCGTCCGCGGTGTCGATGCTCACGGCGCTGATGATCGTGCTCATGGCTGTCCCTCATTCATAGTCGTGCTGCGATTCAGAACTAACGGGGCCTTAGCCGGTACTCGTATCTGGTGACTACGCGGGCTGCCAGGTCGCCAGCTGGAACCGGTTTCCTTCCGGGTCGGCGAACACGGTGAGACGGATCGGCGGGTGATCGGCCTCGTCGAGCAGCTTGGCGCCCAGGCCGGTCAACCGCTCGGTCTCCTGGTCGTGGTGGTCGGTGAGCAGGGTGGGAACGAACCCGCCGACGACCCTCTCGGCCTCGGGGGCCGGGTGGAAGATCATCTGGGGCCGGCTGCCCGGCTCGGTGGTGCCGACCGCCATGACCCCGTCGAGCGTGCCCGGGGTGATCGGGTGGCCGAGGACCTTGCCCCAGAAGTCCGCCAGGCCGGCGGGGTCGGCGCAGCCGATGTTCACGGACGCGAAGAACAGACTGGCATCAACGGTCATGATTGCTTCCTTCTGATAGGTATATTCATAAATTGCTTCATTGGGCGGCGCTCTGGCCGACGACCCCCGTGCGGGGCCGGTGGTTTCCCGTGATCGCGTGCTGTTACGCCGCCGGTGCGGCGATCACGTCGAATTCGTTGCCTTCCGGATCCTGGAGGGTGGTCCAGCGCATGCTGCCCATCTCGATATCCGCCTTCCACGTCGCGCCGAGGCCGACCAGCCGTTCGACCTCTGCCTCGAGGTCCGCGGCGATCAGGTCCGGGTGCATCCGGTTCTTCACCGACTTGCCCTCGGGGACCTGGGCGAAGGCCCAGCGCGACTCGGGCCGGCCGGCGTCCTGCAGTCCGATGGAGGCGAACTGCTTGCCCGCGCCCGGATCCAGCTCGCGGCCGAGCGCCCGCGCCCAGAACTCGCCGAGCGCTGCGGCGTCCGCGCAGTCGAAGGTCAGTGCGTGCAGTCGGATCGTCATGATTCCTGTTCTCCTCTTGTAGAGAGCACCGGCCAGCACACCTCAGTGACCAGGCCGTGCTTGCCATCGGTGTCAGCAGGGCTCAGCAGGTAGTTCTCCCGGATCGCCGTGCGTTCGCGCGAAACAAGACCCTGTTCGGCGACGAAGCTTCCCAACGCGGCATAGGTCCGGTCGAGTTCGCTGAACGGGCCGCTATGCGTCGCCACCGCCACCTGGCCCGCCGGCAGTCGGCCCTCGACGCGACCGGCGGACGCGCTCAGCGGGATGAAGGCGGTGACCTCGCCGATGTGTGACTCGAAGAACTCCGCGCTGTAGAGCGCGCCGTCCGGGCCGCCGCGCAGATCGGCGTCCGCGCCGAGTTCCCGGCGCAGGTCGGTGAACGTATCGCGCAGCCAGACGCCGGTTTCGCTCCCAAAGGCCACCCGTGCGGTGACGAGCAGAGCCGAGGCGCTGGTCAGAGTACGGAAGGCGAAGTCCGGCGAAGGTGATCCACCGCCCTCGAGCAGTTGACGCAGCGAGGTCACCGCTGTTCTGGTCTGCTCCAGTTGGCGCTCCATGCTGCGCAGGTGGTCGGCGATGACCTCGTCGCGCACAGCCGGGTCGGTCGCGGTCAGAATGACCTTGACCTGGTCCAACGGCATGTCCAGATCTCGGAAACGCCGGATGAGCTGGGCTGTGGGGGCCTGGGCGCTGGAGTAGAAGCGATATCCGCTGTCCGGGTCGATCCGCGCGGGACGCAGCAGGTCGAGATCGTGGTAGTGACGCAGGGCTTTGACGCTGACGTGGGTGAGACGGGAGAACTCTCCGATGCTCAGCAAAGCGGCCATGGTGTTTCGGTCCTCCCGAGGAGGTCGGTGTTGGGTTCAGTGTTCGAGGGTGTCGGCGAGCAGGGTGGCCAGAGCGGCGTCGTCGAGTCGGGACGCGTCCCAGGTCGCGGTGAATCGGGTGATGCGGTCGGCCGCGTCGAGTTCGACCGCGATGATCCCGTGACTGCCGACGAACCCGTTGCCGATCCACTCGTAGCCTCCTCCCCGGCCGCTGCCGAGGGTGCGGCGGACGGTGGTGCCGACACCGTAGGGCAGACGCGTATACGCCCGGTCGACGTAGGCGCCGATGGCCAAGGTTCCGGCGAACTCCGTGTGCAGCGCGAGGTCCTCGAAGACGGCGTCCTCGGCGAACAGCCCGCTGGTGTCACCGACGGCCAGGGCCGCGCGCAAGCGGTCGAGCACCCGGTGCAGGCTCGGCGAGGAGCGCTGGGCGATGTACTGCTCGCCGTAGGTCGTCGGGAATTGGGCGTCGGGCGTGCGCAATGCGTTGACGGCGGCGATGCCGAAGTGCCGTCCGTCCCAGTAGTCGACCTCGCGCACGATCAGGCCGTCCCGGAAGTCGACGGCGGCGATCGCCCGGATCTCGTGGCCGAAAAGCTCCGGCGAGTCGGTGAATTCGACGATCGCGCTGTTCTCGTCCCCGATGATCCGGGTGGCGTAGGAACGCGCGGTGTCAGGCCAGGTCGGCATGTACTGCGCGAAGGTCCCCTGCAGAGCCGACCAGCTCGGTACGTACCAACCCAAGGTGGCGTCGGTGTAATAGAGCGCATTCTGCGAGAAGTGCGACATGAAGCCGTCCACGTCGCGGGCGGTCTTGTCGCGAAACAGGTTGTTGACCCGCTGCACGAGCAGGGGCGTCGCGTGCGTGACGTCCTGCGGCGGATCCGGAAGGGGGACGGGCGGCACGCTCGCGGCCGCGGCTAGGGCAGGGCTCGCCGTCGTGCCGGCCAGGGCAGCGGCGGCGGCGATCGCCCCCGCTCCCAGCACGGCACGGCGGGTGGGCTGGCGCATGGTAGCTCCTCGAACTTTGCGTCAACGTCGATTTCGACGTTGTCCGGTCGGTGCTATGACTCTCCGGCCTCCCACTACAGGAGAGTCAACGCCGACGATTCGTCGAGGATGGAGGGAGGAGTCTACGAGCCCGCCGGCTTCTCGTCGTGGCCGCCGAAGCCCTTGCGCATGGCGGAAAGGGCCTTGTCGGCGAAGTCGTCGAGGCCGCGGGAGGCGAAGCGGGAGTAGAGCGCGGAGGTGAGCACCGGGGCCGGGACGCCCTCGTCGATGGCGGCGATCGAGGTCCATCGGCCCTCGCCGGAGTCCGAGACCCGGCCCGCGTAGTTCTCGAGATCGGGCGACTCGAACAGGGCGGCGGCGGTCAGATCGAGCAGCCAGGAGCCGACGACGCTGCCGCGGCGCCAGACCTCGGCGACCGCCGTGGTGTCGATGTCGTACCGGTAGAACTCGGGTTCCTCCATCGGCGCGGTCTCCGCGTCGGCCGTGGTCTCGCGCTTGCCGATGTCGGCGTTGCGCAGGATGTTCAGGCCCTCCGCGAGCGAGGCCATCATCCCGTACTCGATGCCGTTGTGGACCATCTTGACGAAGTGCCCGGCCCCGTTCGGCCCGCAGTGCAGGTACCCCTGCTCGCTCGAGTCCGGCTCACCGGTGCGGCCCGGGGTGCGCTCGCCGGATCCGATGCCCGGGGCGATGCTGGCGAAGATCGGGGTGAGCCGCTCGACCGGCCCCTGCTCCCCGCCGATCATCAGGCAGTAGCCGCGGTCCAGGCCCCACACGCCGCCGCTGGTGCCGACGTCGATCAGGTGCACGCCACGGCCGGCTTCGGCGGCGGCCCGGCGGATGTCGTCGCGGTAGTACGAGTTGCCGCCGTCGATGATGGTGTCCCCGGCCGACATCAGCGTCGCGAGTTCGTCGATCGTCTTGCCGGTGATCTCACCCGCCGGCAGCATGACCCACGCCGCCCTGGGCTCGGTGAGCTTGCCGACGAACTCCTTCAGCGAACTCGCGCCGACGGCGCCTTCGGATTCGAGCGCCTGCACGGCCGCCTTGTTCACATCGAAGACCACGCATTCGTGGCCGTCGCGCAGCAGCCGGCGCACGATGTTCGCCCCCATCCGTCCGAGGCCCACCATGCCCAGCTGCATCGGGTTGCTGGTCGTCATCTCTGCCGCTCTCTCTCGCTGGAGTTTCGGTCACTGCGTCGTACGCGCGTCATCCGGAACCCACGGGTCCTGCCACTCCGGGTAGCCGCGGGTGAGGTGCCGCGCGGCGGCTGGCCCCCAGGATCCGGGCTGATAGGTCTCGGACGGCGAGGGGTTGTCCAGCAGCGGCTGCAGCACCCGCCAAGTCTCCTCCACCACGTCCTGCCGCGTGAAGAGCGACCGGTCGCCGGCGAGCGCGTCCGCGAACAGCCGCTCGTACGGCTCCGGGGCCCGGCCGAGCTCGGCCACGAACGGCAGATCCAGGTGCACGCCGCGCGACCCGCGTCCGTCCGCCGCCTTGGACTGCAACAGCAGCCGCAGGCCGGGATCCGGGTCGACGCGCAGGACGAGCTGGTTCGCCGCCGTGTACGGCGGCTGCTCCAGGAAGGCGAGCCTGGGCGGGTGCTTGAACAGGACCCTGACCTCGGTGACCCTGGTCGCGAGCGCCTTGCCGGCCCGGATGAGGAACGGCACCCCGGCCCAGCGCCAGTTGTCCAGCTCGAGTCGCAGCGCCAGGTACGTCTCCGTGGCGGACCCGGGCTTGACCCCGCGGATCCCCTGGTAGCCCTCGTACTGGCCGTAGACGCACCGGGCCGGGTCCGCGTCGGCCATGGCGCGGAAGACGTCGAGCTCCTTGTCCCACAGCGCGTCCGCCCCGGCGACCACCGGCGGCTCCATCGCGACCAGGGCGAGGACCTGGAGCAGGTGGTTCTGCACCACGTCGCGCAGCGCGCCGACCGCGTCGTAGAAGGCGCCGCGGTCCTCCACCCCGAAATCCTCCGCCATGGTGATCTGCACGGCGGCCACGTGCCCGCGGTTCCACACCGGTTCGAGCAGCGCGTTGGCGAAACGCAGGAAGTGGATGTCCTCGACGGGCTGCTTGCCGAGGAAGTGGTCGATCCGCAGGATCTGCTCCTCCTCGATGACCGCGTGCAGCTCGCGGTTCAGCGCCCGGGCGGACGCCAGGTCGTGCCCGAACGGCTTCTCGATCATCACCCGGGCGCCCTGCGTGAGTTTCGCCCGGCCGAGCCCCGCGACCACGGTCGCGAACAGCGACGGCGGAATCTCCAGGTAGTACAGCACGTTGGAAGAGCCCTTCAACCGCTCGGCCAGCGCCTCGTACAGGGCCGCATCGGTGAAATCACCGCGCAGATAGCCCAGGCGGTCGGCCAGGCGGGTGAAGACCTGCTCGTCGGCGCCCTGCACCGCGTCGCGCGCCGCCTGCCGCAGCTGTTCGTCCGTCCAGTCGTCGAAGGCCACCCCGATGACGATCGGGCAGTCCAGCTTTCCGGCCGCCTCGAGCCGGTAGAGCGCGTTGAAGGTCATCTTGCGGGCCAGATCGCCGGTGATACCGAAGATCACCAAGGCATCGGCCGTCCGTTGCGCGCTCCGCTCCGCCACCGGTCCGCTCCCTCTCATCCGGCTCCGTTCCCGGACCCACGATGCCACCCGCCGCGCCGGGCGGCACTTCCAGCGGGCTGAGGAAGATCGGGCTGTGCGGTGGTTCCCTATGAGGTGGTGACGGCGGTGGTGGTCCGGGCGAACAGCGTCTCGGCGGCGGATTCCCACTCCTGGACCAGGTCGGTGGCCGCCGGGTCGCGCAGCCAGTGGATCTGCAGGCCGTCCATCATGGCCATGATCTGCCGGGCGAGCACGTCGGGTCGGTCGGTCAGCTGCTCGGCGAGCGCGGCGTAGGCGGCCGCCGCGAGTTCCTGCCTTCTGACGAAATAGGCGTGCGCGGGGTGGGCCGGTTCCAGGGACTCGGCGGCGAGCACGGTGAACAGCCGGACGATCTCGGGCTGGGTGGCGTTGCGGGCGATCGTCGCGGCGCACAGGCTGCGCAGGTCGACGCCCACCGGGCGGCCGGCGGCCCAGTCCTCCGGCACCTCGGCCGCGCTGGCGCCGAGGTGGGAGCGCAGGGAGCGGGCGTCCTCGACATCGCGGTGTTCGAGGACGGCGATCAGCAGCCCGACCTTGGACTCCATGTGACGCAGCAGGCCGGGCACCGTCAGTTCGCAGCGGTCCGCGATGTCCTGCATCGACACGCCCCAGAAGCCGCGGTCCGCGATCAGGCCGGTCGCCGCGTCGATGATCTGCCGCCGTCGTTCCGTCGCCGGAAGACGAAGCCGGTCGCGCCGGCGGGCGGGCGGCCCCTCGGCCATGGGTCGTCTCATCCATCCCCTCCCTCGATCCATCCCGTCCCGGCGGGCTGGGCTCGATGGGTGCGTGGTGCGGTGGTCATGGTACAGAACGGCCGAGAGCGTGCCCCGCGGCGCATGAAAGTTTCACGGTCCGCGGCGGCGGCCTGTCAGGAGACTGATGGGGGCTTCGGGGTTCCGGTCGCGAGGGACATACGTCTGGAGCTGCCCGGTTGGCCGACGTGATCGGCGGACGCGGGAGCATCAGTGGCCTGGCGAATCGACTCCGGCCGAGCGCGTCCCACGAGGACCCTTGCTGATCACGCGGACCCGGCAATACATTCCCGGCGCCCGTTCAAGTTACTGGTTACTAGCTACTCGCTAAGTGCTGTCCGCGTGCCGCGCGCCACCGGCGGCGCACCGGTGGCAGCGGACTGATTGCCTGGAGGCTTCTACATCGTGCACGTTTCCCGTAAGGCGTCGTCGAGGCCCAGAGCCTCGCGCACCCTGGCCCTGGCAGTGGTGATGACCGCCGCGTCAGGCCTCTTCGGCGCGGTCGCCGCCACGCCGGCCGCCGCAGCCCCCGCCGCCGCTCCGGCTGCCTGTCCGTGGGTCGACTCGTCTGCTCCGATTTCGCAGCGGGTCAGCCAGCTGGTGGCGAAGATGTCGCTCGCCCAGGAGGTCGAGTTGATGACCGGCTCGGGTGGGTCGAGTTATGTGGGGTTTACTCCGGCGATCGGTTCGTTGTGTATTCCGGCGTTGAATTTGCAGGATGGTCCGGCGGGGGTGGGTGACGGGTTGGGTAACGTGACTCAGTTGCCGGCGCCGGTGGGTGTGGCC